>CAZGOR010000004.1:0-37643 GCA_964527875.1 uncultured Bacteroides sp.
CGAGTAATCAATCCGCCGGTTGATCTGTTCAAGGCATGATTCCGGATCATGACCGGAGAATCTGCTGTGATGATCAAAACTTACCCATCTGTCTGAGTAATGAAAAAGATCTGATTTTACATATTGTTTACCTTCAATCAAAGCTTCCAGATTCTGTTTTACCGAGAGAGGATTGTAAACAATACCGAAAGGATTGATATCAACATTGAATTTATATTCCTGCATCTTTGATCCAATATTCTCGGTAAAGCAGGAACCGATAAACAAAATAGAGGAACTGTAAGTGATCTTATGCGGAGAAGGAAGAATGGTGACTTCCGTCCTGAATTTATCCATGGTTATAAATTTTCATCTCTGCAAGCCAGTCGATAATATAATTGAATATTTCCTTGTACTCAAACTCATTATGCAGCTCATGGTAGAGTCCGTCCCATATTTTCAGCCGCGTAAGTTTGCTGGTGTTGGTGGCAAATTCAATGCTTGCTTTGTGTGAGGTTAACCGGTCATCGCTCCCATGCATCAGTAAAAACGGACGGTTGATCTTAAACACGTTTCTCAGGGCATATAGTCCTTTTTTGGATACCTGATCGAATAACCTCAGGGATATGCTTCCATGCATCAGGGGATCCTCTTTAGCCGACTGGTTAATAACCGGGTCATGACTCCTGGAAGCATTATCAATTTTACTTTTTACTCTTAGTCCGGGGAAAAATGGCCTGAGGATAGCAGATAAGAGCAACATGTAAGCAGGAAGTTCGTATGTTAATATCAGCCAGGGAGAACTGGCAATCAGGGCACAGATCGGGGGATCCTTGGCCATTGCATAATTGATCACAAGATTACCACCCATACTGTGTCCGTATAAGATGCAAACGGAATGTGGAAAAAGTTCATGAGATTTTTTAAGTTGCAAATCGATCTGATCGAGAAAAACCTGATAATTCTTTATGTGACCTTTTTTTCCTTCTGATCTGCCATGTCCTTCCAGATCGGATGCCAATACAGCAATTTTTCTTTCTGTGAATAATTCAGCCCATCTTTCATATCTTCCACTGTGTTCTCCAAATCCATGAATAATGTTCACTACTAGCGGGGGCTTATGATCCGGTTCCCACGATTGAGCATATATCTTTTTCCTGTTTTTGGAAAGCCATTCGAATTCCCGGTGTATCATGCTATGGTATACTTGATTTCAGCACATTGTACGATTAAAACGAATAAATTGTTGAGAAATGATTTTTCTTGTAGGAAATGTGTCATGACCTTTGGAAATTGATTTTTTAAGTTCAAGGAGTAATTATAGAGTGGGGTAGTGCGGACTCTCTCGCGAGAGAGGGGTGACAGAGGGGTGAGTCAGGTGAATAGAGTGTGAATAGGATTTCCATAGAAAATTTAAGTTATGACACATCTCTACAAATGTTTAGTTGTTAGTATCTTTGGTTTAATCATACAATACGTTAAGTTTACTAAATTTGTAAAAGGATATTAAAAAACAGTCTTAGGGCTAAAGTAATCAAAATGCAGGATATAATACAAATAAGTACGGATAAACAAAACGGATTATATGATATCACAGAAAATGTAAGAAAAATTGTTTCAAAAAGTAAGGTTACATTCGGGATTGTATCCGTTTATGTTCAGGGAGCAACTGCAGCAATCATGATCCAGGAAAACTGGGACCAGTCGGTTCAGAATGATGTGGTAAATCTTCTTAAAAAACTTATTCCTGCTGGTGTTTGGCAACATGATGCCCAGGATAATAATGGAGATGCACACCTTAAAGCGGGACTGGTGGGTCCTGGAGAAACGATCCCGATCATCGAGGGAAACCTTGGATTATCCACATGGCAGAATATCTTTCTGTGTGAATTCGACGGACCACGAAACGCAAGAAAGATTGTTGTGACAGTTTTTAATGCTGAAAATTAATTATTGGTATTTTGAATATATTTAACCACAGAGTACCACAGAGATTTCAATGAGTTCCACAGAGGGACTACCTGATAAATGATTTTATATTTTCTTTTTATGTCTATGTTCTGTATTATTGTAATCATGATATAGTTGTTTATTAGATCCATATTTAACATAATATATTAAAATATCCATTTCTAAACTTCTAATTTTAATAAGTATGAAATCAATTTTACTGGCAGTTATGATGACTGCATTGACACTAAGTGCTTTTTCACAACCGGGACCTTCAAAGGATAAGGTATCTGAAGATTTTGTTTCCTTATTCAATGGTAAAGACTTCACTAACTGGAAAGTTCCGGAAGGTGACAACGGGCACTGGAAAATCATTGATGGTGTAATAGATTATGATGCAGAGAGTGAGGCTGAAGATAAAAATCTCTGGTCTGGGAAATCTTATGAAGATTTTGTTCTTTACGTCGATTGGCGCATCAAAGAGACCCCATGGAAGAATACACGTGTGCCCATTATTTTACCCAGCGGATTACATAAGTTAAATGAAAAAGGTGAGGAGATCAGAATTGTTGTACCCGATTCTGATTCAGGTATTCTGCTTCGTGGCCAGGGTAAATCGCAGGTGAATATCTGGTGTTGGCCTGTTGGATCAGGAGAGGTTTATGGTTACCGGATGGACAGGAACATGCCTGCTGCTGTAAGGAGTGCTGTGACTCCGAAAGTTAATGCAGATAATCATATTGGTGAATGGAACACTTTCAGGATCACCTTACAGGATGATTTCCTGACAGTTCAGCTGAATGGTGTCACGGTTATTGAAAATGCATATCTCCCGGATCTTCCGGCTGAAGGACCAATCGGTTTACAGCATCATGGGAATAAAAGAGATGGTGAGTGGGTAAGTCCTCCTGCATTGGTACAATTCCGGAATATTTATATAAAGGAATTATAATCATTCAGGACCTGACTCAGAGTCATACCCTGATTGATCAGGGTGAAGAAATTCAAGGTTTCTTCTCAATCCCTCATATTTTGACCGTTTTACGGCTGAATTTTTGAAGATGTGATTGTACTTTTCTTTATCCAGATCATACCATTCATCTCTTGTCATCTCCAGGATCGCCGGATTGGATTTTAATTCAGGTTCGTTATGTAAACGGGCATTTTTGTTCCATGGGCATACATCCTGACAAATGTCGCAGCCGAAAACCCTGTTCCGGAATTGACCTTTTAGGTCCCGGGGTAACATGCTTCCTTTATATTCAATCGTCAGATAAGATATACACCTTCTTGAATCAACGATCCGTGGTTGTATGATTGCTTGTGTGGGGCATGCATCAATGCAGCGGGTGCAGTCCCCGCAAAAATCTTTTTTTATGGATTCATCGTAAGCCAGTTCAATGTCAACAATGATACCACCGATAAATAAAAATGAACCGTATTTTTTTGAAATAAGAAGAGAATTTTTGCCGATCCATCCCAAACCTGCACGGGATGCAAGAGCTCTTTCCATGACCGGGGCAGAATCAACAAATATCCGTCCTTGACAGGGGATCAGTTCATTTTGAATATATTCAAGTAACTTTTTGATCTTTTTACGGATAATCCTGTGATAATCCTTACCATATGCATACTTCGAGAGAATGGGAGCTGATGGATATTTTTGTTTTTCAGTTGTATAGTAGTTCTGGAGAACAATGATCACTGATGAAGCATCATCGAGGAGTTTGCGCGGATCGGTTCGGGATTCAAAGTAATTTTCCATGTATCTCATCTCGCCATGGTAACCATTATTTAGCCAATCAACGAATCGTTCCCTGTCTTTAGCAAGCGGCTCAGCAGATGTAATCCCACAATCTAAAAATCCGAGGCGCCTGGCTTCAGCTTTGATCATTTGGCTGTATTTCAATATAGTTGTGTACAAATCCCTATAAGAATCCTAATTCAAGCCTGGCATCATCAGACATCATTGATTTATCCCATGGAGGATCAAAGGTTAATTTGATATCCAGTGATTTGACCTCCCCAATTGCTTTGACTTTTTGTTTGATTTCTTCCAGTAATTCGTCAACCATCGGACAATTCGGGGCTGTTAAAGTCATCAGGATCTTAACATTGTTGTCGTCATCCACATCAATTTCATAGATCAGTCCAAGATCATAAATATTCACCGGGATCTCAGGATCGAATATGTTTTTTAAAACCCGGACAATTTTAGTCTCAAGTTGTAAGAATTCATTATCATCGGTTTCCATCATTATTCATCTTCGTTTGATATGCCAATGCATAAAGTTTTATTTTTTTAATCATTGCCACCAGACCATTCGAGCGGGTTGGTGAAAGATTTTCACGAAGACCAATCCGATCAATAAAATAAAGATCAGTTTCTAAGATCTCTTTGGGATCACGATTTGACAGAACACGGATTAACAAAGCAATAATACCTTTTGTGATAACCGCATCGCTATCGGCAGTAAAAAGGATTTTATTGTTCTCAAAATCAGCCCTGAGCCATACTTTCGACTGACAGCCATTGATCAGGTATTCATTGATCTTGTATTCGGGTTTAATGAGTGGCAGATCATTGCTGAGCTCGATAAGATAATCATACTTGTCAAGCCAATCGTCGAAAACTTCAAATTCCTTAATAATTTCTTCCTGTGTTTCCTGTATTGTCATTTATCTCTTTTGATTATGATTTGGAATTCGATATAAAAATAGTAATATCCTGATTATTTCAAGTTCGAACTAATCGTAGGTGTGTCACAACCTTTGAAAATGGAACAGGCGTGTTATGCAGGAATCAATGCCGGTGTGAATGTCCCGGTTAAAAACCGGGCTCTACAAGTAATTCTCCGTGTAATAAGGTTCGATTAAAAATCGAACCGCCATCAGAATTAGATTTATTATGGTAGGCCGACTTTTAGTCGGCTGTTATTCTTGTTATCGGACGTCTGTAGAGCCCGGCTTTCCAGCCGGGACGTTCAATGCGACGGCGTTTCTTTCAGAGCTAGGCTTAGCTAGAACATTCAAACCACAGATGATGACAAACCTTAAAATAAACAATCTATCCGAACATTTCTTTAACTTTCAGTAGTCCCTCATAGAACCGGTCAATTTCTTCTTTTGTATTATAAAAAACCATTGAGGCTCTCAATGTTCCTGAAATATTGAAATGGTTCATCACCGGTTGGTTACAGTGTGCACCTGTCCTCACGGCAATACCCATTTTATCCAATACCATTCCGGCATCATACTGGTGAATATTGTCGAGCAGAAAAGATATGACACTGATTTTTCTATCAGATTTTCCATAAATTTCCAGTCCTTCGATGGCACCCAGTTTCATGTTGGCATATTCGAGGAGTTCTTTTTCATAAATGGCGATTTTATCTAAACCGATGGATGAGAGATAATCCAACGCAGTTTTTAATCCTATTGCACCTGCATAATTTGTGGTACCTGCCTCAAATTTAAAAGGCAGAACGTTATAAGTTGTTTTTTTAAAAGTGACACTATCGATCATGTCGCCACCACCCTGATATGGTGGTAATTCATCAAGCCATTTCTCTTTCCCGTAAAGAATACCAATACCGTTCGGGGCATATATTTTATGACCTGAGAAGGCATAAAAATCGCAATCCAGGTCCCGTACATCGACATTACCGTGCTGTATTGCCTGTGCTCCATCGATGAACACGGGGACATTATGTTTATGTGCCGTTTCTATCATTTCTTTTACCGGATTGATGGTCCCCAGCGTATTGGAAGCATGTGTAAAAGCGGCCAGTTTGGTTCTTTCTGAAAAGAGTTTTTGATATTGATCCAGGTCAAGTTCCCCATTCTGTTTTAACGGAATGATCTTGAGCCGGCTGCCTTTTCTTTCACAAAGCATCTGCCAGGGAACGATGTTGGCATGATGTTCCATCTCGGAAATGATGATCTCATCATTTTCTGTTATGTATTTTTCACCAAATGAGAAAGCAACTGTATTGATTGAGCCGGTTGTTCCACTGGTAAAGATAACTTCAGTGGCAGAACCGGCATTGATAAATTGCCTTACTGCCTCCCTGGCCTGCTCATAAGCTTCAGTTGTTTTTTCACTCAGGAAATGAACACCGCGGTGTATGCTGCTGTTTTCTTCAGAATATAATTTATTAATCGTATCGATAACGATTTGTGGTTTCTGGGTAGTTGCAGCATTATCAAAATAGATAAGAAGTTTTCCGTATATCTTTTGTGACAGGACAGGAAAATCCTTTCGTATCTGTTGAATCTGTGTATCATTGAAAACACTCATTTTTCAGTTGATTGTATTTCCCCGCAGTTTGTAGGACAGTTGTTACATCTGGAAAGTTCTCCCCTGAGTCGTTTATTAACCAGGTAATCTATCCTTTCTTGCAGGGGTTTAATATTGATTTTGTCAAATACCTCACGGGCAAAGGCATAAAGCAGGAGCAGCCTGGCTTCTGACAAGGGAATTCCCCTTGACTGCATATAAAACAATGCGTTTTCATCAAGGCGTCCGGTGGTTGCACCATGACTGCATTTAACATCATCTGCATAAATCTCAAGCTGGGGTTTGGAATTCATCTTTGCCTCATCGGAAAGAAGAATATTATTATTGGTCTGGAAAGCATTGGTTTTCTGTGCATCTTTCCTGACAATAATCCGGCCATTGAAAGCACCTGTTGCCTTGTTATCAAGAATTCCTTTGAATAATTGTCTGCTTATACAATTTGGTTTTGTATGATCGATGTTCACATAGTTATCGACATGCTGATCACGGTCGGCAAAGAACAAGCCATAAGTGTTATTTTCACATCCTTCTGCATGAAGGACAATGTGAATATTGTTTCTTACCATTCCCCCGTGCAGTGTAATACTGTTTGTTGTTACCCGGCTGTCTTTTTCCTGGTAGATGTAAAGATTCGTAATGAGATTGGAATTTAGATGTTCATTCTGTATCCTTGTGTAATCGATTTGGGAATTCTTTCCTGCATAAATCTCTGTAACTGAATTGGTAAGAAATCTAAAGGGAGACAGGGTATGGTCACACACAATGATTTCTCCATATGAATTTTCTTCAAGAATGATCAGGTTCCGGTATTGCAGCATTGTATCCATCCCGATCAGTGGAAGATGGACAATCTGGATCGGATGAGAAAGTTCAGTACCACGGGGAAGATATACAAACAGTCCGTCCTGGGCAAATGCAGTGTTAAGGGCTACCAGTCCGGAATCTTTATAATCGGCATATTTTGCATAATGATGCTTTGTTAGATCCGGGTACTTTTTTAAAGCGGCCGCAAGACTGCCAATCAGAATACCATTTTCAAGATCTGCAAGAGGTTCATCCCTGGAAATATAAAAACCATTCAGAATAATTTCAAGACGGGTATTAAGGTTTGGAACATCACATTTGAAAATATCTTCGACATTAAATTCAATCTTGCTGGGTGTGAGCTGCATATTGTAATCAGGTTTAAAAGCACGTGTGGTTGCAAAATATTTATATGCCTCATCATTCTTTTCGGGCAGACCCATCCTGATGAAGTTATCGATAGCATCTTTACGTAAATCACCAATATATTCAGGCATTAATGAGCCCAGTTGTTTCTCATTTTGCTCAAATTGTTTGGCAAATAACTTGTTTATTTCTATAATATCGTTCCTCATAAACTAATTGTTCGTTTCGTGACGGATCCATTCATAACCTTTCTGTTCGAGCTCTACCGCCAGTTCTTTCGTACCCGATTTTACAATACGACCATCGTACAGTATGTGTACATGGTCAGGGATGACATAATCAAGAAGACGCTGATAATGGGTGATGATGATTGTTGCATTATCTTTGGTCCTGAGTTTGGTTACTCCGTTTGCTACAATTTTAAGGGCATCGATATCGAGACCGGAATCTGTTTCATCAAGTATTGCCAGCTTCGGTTCGAGAAGAGCCATCTGGAATATCTCATTTTTCTTTTTCTCACCACCCGAAAATCCTTCATTCACAGAACGATCTGTCAGTTTGGAATCAAATTTAACCAGCTCTTTCCGTTCCCTCATGAATTTCAGGAAGTCACTTGCTGACAAAGGTTCCATTCCTTTATGTTTGCGCAATTCGTTAACAGCTGTTTTCATGAAATTAACCATACTTACTCCTGGTATCTCGACAGGATACTGGAATCCCAGAAAAATACCTTCCCTGGCACGTTCTTCCGGTGACATCTCAAGCAGATCCTTTCCCATGTATGTTACTGAACCATGTGTGATTTCCATAAAATCCCTTCCTGCAAGTATTGAAGCAAGCGTGGTTTTTCCGGATCCATTCGGCCCCATTATAGCATGAGCTTCTCCTGCCTTTACTTCAAGATTGATACCTGATAATATCTCCTTCCCTTCAACAGTAACCCGTAAATCTTTGATTTTTAGCATGTTTATTAAATTATTAAATTAATGAGACTACACTTTCATGAGTTGGAAACGAAATGAAAGTGCTTAATCGAATTAATCCCGATAGCATATCGGGATCTCATTATTCAATAGTGTTTCAATTGTTAATTCAGTTGTTGTTTATTTTGAGCTATTTCTTTATGTATGATTTATTGGTCACAGGGAACCACAGGTTGACAATGAGGGGCCACGGAGATCGATGCCTCTGTGAACCTCATATACCTCTGTGGTACTCTGTGACCCGTTGATTATTTATATTTTCATTAACAATCATACTACTAACTCTCAATCAAAACTTCAGACTTTTTTATTGTTACCATTTATACAATTCACCAATACACTTCACTAATACATCAATTCACAACTCACCCTAATCCCAATACCCACACCCACTAATAAACTAATATACTAATTCACCAATTCACTAATCTTCCTCAACCGACACTTCCTTCCAGGCTTATTTGTAATAGTTTTTGTGCCTCAACTGCAAATTCCATCGGGAGTTTATTTAGCACCTGCCTGGCATATCCGTTTACGATCAGGCCGATAGCATTTTCGGTATCTATACCTCTCTGGTTACAATAAAAGATCTGATCTTCACTGATCTTTGATGTTGTTGCCTCGTGTTCCATAATAGCGGTACTGTTATCCGTTTCGATATAAGGAAAGGTATGGGCACCACATTGATCACCAAGAAGAAGGCTATCGCACTGAGAGAAATTCCTTGCATTATCAGCACTTTTAAGGATCTTAACAAGACCGCGGTAACTATTCTGGCTCCTTCCGGCAGAAATACCTTTTGATACGATTGTACTGCTTGTATTTCTACCAATGTGGATCATCTTTGTGCCGGTATCGGCCTGTTGGAAGTTATTGGTCACAGCAACAGAATAAAACTCACCTTTAGAATGATGGCCCCGAAGGATACAACTCGGGTATTTCCAGGTAATGGCAGAACCGGTCTCAACCTGATTCCAGGAAATCTTGGAGTAATCCCCTTTACATATTCCTCTTTTTGTAACGAAATTAAATATCCCTCCTTTACCATCCTTATCCCCGGGATACCAGTTTTGCACGGTAGAATATTTGACTTCTGCTTTTTCAAGCGCAACAATTTCAACGACTGCAGCATGAAGCTGGTTTTCATCCCTGATAGGAGCTGTACAACCCTCAAGATAGCTCACGTAACTTTCATCCTCGGCTACAATGAGGGTTCTTTCGAATTGACCCGTATTGGCTGCATTGATCCTGAAATAGGTGGACAGTTCCATTGGGCATCTGACACCTTTTGGGATAAAGCAGAATGATCCATCGCTGAAAACAGCCGAGTTCAATGTAGCAAAGAAATTATCGGTATAAGGCACAACACTGCCAAGATATTTCCTGACCAGATCAGGGTGATTCCTGATAGCTTCATTCATCGAACAAAAAATAATCCCTAGACCGGCCAGCGTCTCAGAGAACGTAGTCTTGACTGAAACGCTGTCCATTACAGCATCGACAGCCACACCCGTGAGACGCTTTTGTTCATCAAGGGGAATGCCGAGTTTGTCAAATGTAGCAAGCAGTTCAGGATCAACTTCATCAAGACTGCCGGGAGCCTTTTTTTGTTTTGGGGCAGCAAAGTATATGATATCCTGATAGTTGATGTCAGGGATATGCAGATGCGCCCAACGGGGCATTTTCATTTTATTCCATTGCTTATAAGCTTTCAATCTCCATTCAAGCATCCATTCAGGTTCATTTATCCTGGCAGAGATTTGACGAATAGTATCCTCATTCAGACCTTTGGGTATAATATCTGTTTCAATATCAGTATAAAATCCGAATTTATAATCGGATCGTGTAAAATCATTTAATATTTCATCCTGATTATTCTTCATCTCAATACCCTCCGGATAGTTTCCTCTTATACCTGACAACTCATGATTTGAGCGAAAGGGAATTATTTAGATTTATTCTAAATAGGTGCAAAGATAATAAAACTATTTAAAATTTAATGAATTTTATATTGTTTCTAAGGTATTGTTTTACTTTAACAATATGAGCGAAAAGAGGAAGCTAAAAAGACTTTTGGAGCTGGGTGAGTTCAAACTGATCGATCATCTGACCAGGGATTTTATTCTCAGGAACAAAAACAGTATGAAGGGGATTGGAGATGATGCTGCGATTATCCGTTGTGGCAGGGAGAGAATTGTATTAACAACCGACTTGTTGATGGAAGGAATGCATTTTAATCTGGTTTATACACCTCTGAAACATTTAGGATACAAGGCAGTTGTAGTAAATCTTTCAGATATTTATGCCATGAATGCCAGTCCTTCACAGATCACTGTTTCCGTGGCAGTTTCCAGCAAATTTTCAGTACAGGCTATGGAGGAGTTTTATTCAGGAGTTAAAATGGCATGTGAGAAATATTCTGTTGATCTTGTGGGGGGAGATACCAGTTCCTCATTAACGGGGATGATGATCAGTATTACTGCTCTGGGTTTTACCACTGACAGGAAACTTGTTTTCAGGCACGGAGCCAAACTGAACGATCTCATATGTGTTTCAGGAGATTTGGGTGCGGCTTATGCCGGTTTGCAAATCCTTGAAAGGGAGAGAAAGATATTTGAATCAGATCATATGATTCAGCCTGAGCTTGCAGGATATGATTACGTACTGGAACGTCAGCTAAAACCGGAAGCAAGAAAGGATATCATTGAAAAGCTTGCTGAGATTGATATCATGCCTACCTCAATGATTGATATCTCTGATGGTTTATCTTCAGACCAATTACATATATGTAAACAATCGAACGCAGGATGCCGGATTTATCAGGAAAGAATACCTATTGCAATTGAAACTGCAAATGCTGCAAATGAATTGAACATCGAGCCTCTCATCTGTGCCCTTAATGGAGGTGAAGATTATGAATTATTATTTACGGTACCGTTAAGTGAGACAGATAAAATCACCGGTATACCTGGAATATCGGTCATCGGACATATTACCGGACCTGATACAGGATCTAAATTAGTTACCAGGGGGGGCGAGATTTCGCTAAAAGCACAGGGGTGGGATACAATGAATGATAGCCGTCATTCCTGATCCTCTTTATAACCTTTAATCAAACCTCTCCGGGATTTTTTAATAAAAGAAAGGATTTCATTCTTTTCAATACAGGGAGGGAATTCTTGTTCTATCAGTTTAACGGCGTGTGAGGTATTGAGACCTTTCTGAAAGATTATTCTGTACATATCCTGAATCATATTGATCTGCTCATTGGTAAAGTTTCTGCGTTTTAGTCCGATTGAATTCAATCCTGCATAGGCGAGTGGTTCACGGCCGGCTGTGATATATGGCGGGACATCCCTGCCGATCTTTGATCCGCCCTGTATCATGACATATTTCCCGATCCTGACATATTGATGAACGATGGTGTGTGCACTGACGATGGCCCACTTTTCCACGATCACTTCACCTCCGAGTGTTACATTATTGACCAGTACAGCATTATCTTCTATAATACAGTCATGAGCAATATGGACATATGCCATAAGCAGGGAGTGGTTACCAATTGTTGTAACACCCCTTATTTTGGTTCCGCGGTTTACTGTACAGCATTCGCGTATGGTTGAATGATTCCCGATTGCGACGGTTGAATACTCCCCGGAATATTTAATGTCCTGAGGAATAGCGGCGATCACTGCACCGGGGAATATCTGACAATTTTCACCGATACGAGCACCGTCCATGATCACAGCATGCGGACCGATCCAGGTTCCCTCACCGATCTCAACATCTTTATATATTGTAGCAAAGGGTTCAATGGTAACATTTTTGGAAATTTTTGCTTCAGGATGGATGTAAGATAAAGGTTGGTTCATGAGGTTACTCTTTAACAATCTGGGCCATCATTTCAGCTTCGGAAACCAGGTCATTCCCAACGAATGACTGTCCGTACATATGTACAAGACCCCTTCGGATCGGTTCAAGCAGATTCATCTTAATGACAATTGTATCACCGGGCACAACTTTTTTCTTAAATTTTGCGGATTCGATCTTTAAAAAATAGGTACTGTAATTTTCAGGATCGGGTACAGTGTTCAAGGCGAGGACACCTCCAACCTGAGCCATGGCTTCAAGCTGAAGGACAGCCGGCATAATAGGTTCTTTGGGAAAATGTCCGAGGAAATGTGACTCGGTAAAAGTTACATTTTTCAAACCGACAACCGTTTTATTATCCTGATAAATTATTTTATCAACAAGCAGAAAGGGATACCTGTGTGGGAGCAATTTCATGATTCCCGTTACATCATATACGGATGTATTCAAATCGTATGCAGGAGCTTTTGTTTTTAGTTTATCCTTTTTGATCATTTTACGGATAATCCTGGCAAACTGATTGTTGGCATAATGTCCGGGGCGCGTTGCAATGATCCTTCCTTTTACGGGTTGTCCAATTAAAGCAAGATCTCCTATAAAATCAAGAAGCTTGTGCCGGGCAGCTTCATTGCTGAAGTTAAGTTTAACATTGTTCAAAAAACCCTGAGGTTGGACTTTGATTTTGGGTTTGTTGAATATCTCTGCCAGATGATCAAGTTCCTGCTGGGATACTTTTCTGTCGATGATAATAATGGCATTATCCAGATCACCACCCTTGATAAGGTTGTTTTTTAACAGATATTCAAGTTCATGAAGAAAAACAAATGTCCGCGCAGGAGCTACTTGAGTTGCAAAATCATCCAGTCCATTGATGTTTGCATACTGAAATCCCAGAACCTGTGAATTATAATCGATCTGGATATCGATCTTGAGTTTATCGTCAGGGAATGCTACGATTTCTATACCATGTTCTTCATCTTTATATTCGATCCTTTCATCGAACTTGTAAAAAACCTTTTCTTCTTCGAGTTCTGTTATTCCTGCTTTAAGAATCCCTTCTGTATAACATTTGGCACTTCCATCCAGAATAGGTGCTTCCGGGCCGTTTAAATCGATACGGACATTATCAACACCCAGTCCATAGAATGAACCCACAACATGTTCAATGGTTGCAGCACGGACTCCATTCTCCTCCAGTGTTGTACCCCTCCATGATTCGACGACATTTTCAGCCAGGGCCTTGATAACCGGTTTGTCATTCAGGTCGGTCCGTAAAAATTGAATACCGTGGTTAGCTGGTGCTGGCTGGAATGTCATCTTAACTTCAACACCAGTATGCAGGCCTCTGCCTGAAAAATTAACAGGTTTCTTGATAGTTTTTTGATATTCTGCCATTTCTGGTTGCTGTAAGTATTAAGTGACGCAATATACAAAAATTCAATCAATGTGTTGACGGGTAGATTGTTTATATCTTATAATCAAATAACATTATACTTTATTTCTTTTCATTGATTTTACATTTCAATTCTTCAAGATCTTTTTTCAATTGAAACAACTGTTCCCTGAGTTCGGGAAGATTTTTGAATATTGCATAAGATTTTCTGTATTCACCGATGGAGAAGGCCGGGGAGCCCAGCAGGATTTCCCCGGGTTTTCTAAGGTTATGGGAAATACCGGCCTGTGCACCTATCTTAACATCATCAGCCACCTGGAGATGACCAACCAATCCTGCCTGTCCCCCGATCATACATCTTCTGCCCACTTTGGTAGAACCGGAAATACCCACCTGTGCCACAATAACTGTATTTTCCCCTATTTCCACATTATGAGCAATCTGGATCAGATTATCAAGTTTAACACCTTTACGGATATAAGTGGATCCCATAGTGGCCCTGTCAATGGTTACATTTGCACCAATTTCAACATCATCTTCAATGACCACGTTCCCAATTTGGGGAATCTTTTTATAGATAGCACCCTCCTGTGAAACAAAACCAAATCCATCACTGCCGATCACAACACCGCCATGAATAATACAATTTGATCCGATGATAGAATCATGATAGACGATGACCCCGGGATAAAGAATAGTATTATTACCTATTTTGACATTCTCGCCGATATATACCTGGGGATATATCTTGGTATGATCCCCAATGACAGCATTCTGGGAGATACAGGTAAAATCACCAATAGATACCTGATCACCTATTGAAGAAGTGTCATGAATGCTGGACAATGAACTGATACCCTCTTTCGGGAGGCGTGTTTGCTCATACATTTCAAGCAGGCGGGCAATGGAATCATATGCATTTTCAACCCTGATAAGCGTTGCGCTGATAAATTTAGATGGTTTAAATGAGCGGTTTACAAGTATGATGGAAGATTCTGTATCATATATATATTTTTCATATTTGGGATTAGCCAGAAAGGATAGACTCTCTTTTTTACCCTCCTCAATTTTTGAAATAGTACTGACCTTAACATCAGGATTACCTTCTATTTCACCGTTCAGGAATGTTGCGATCTGTTTTGCGGTAAATTCCATTATCGTTATAATTTAAATTTTATTCGGTTATAATGATATCCTTTGGATAACATAAATAGTTTTTTGTTACTGTTTTTGAAAGGATTGACATATCAAGCATATCTGACGCTTCAGTTACATCTTTCAATTCACCATTCTGAAAAAGGATTTGAATTCTTTCGTCATCTGCACTGTATGCATAATTTGAAATCGTGTTTGTCATCACAAAATATTCTGATTCCTGTTCGTCAATTCCATAAGCCTTTATAACCGCATCCCGAATACGGTTAATCCTGCCCTGGCTGAATTGTTCTTTCTGAAGCTCGATCTTGTATAGATTTCTGTTTATCAGGTTATTACATAACCTGGATAAAACCGGATCAGAATGTTCCGACCAATTTTTTGCTGAAGATATAATATCGCTGTCATCCAAGCTGGCAAATCGGGAAAGCAATGTTTTATCAGGCGTAATACCAGTGGAATTTTTCATGGAGCCGGTTTGTTTTGTGTAAAAATCCTTGCGTGAAATATCCTGGTATAAGAAATATTCGAGTGGTGGTGTACAGAATAATTGCACTTTTCTTTTTGCCAGTTCTTTGGCGCGTTTCAGGATATTTAGCAGGAGTAATTCCGCAGAAAGCACTGCTTTATGAAAATAAACCTGCCAGTACATCAGGCGTCGTGCAATGAGGAAGTTTTCAATTGAATAAATCCCTTTGATATCGACAACAAGCTGATCATTAGCAACATTCATCATTCTAACAATACGGTCAGATCCAATGATGCCTTCTGTAACACCTGTAAAGAAACTGTCTCTTTTAAGATAGTCGAGGCGATCCATATCCAGCTGGCTGGCAACAAGCTGGTGAAGAAATTTTTTAGGGTACTGATTTTTAAAAATCCGGATCGCGAGTTCCAGACGACCGTCAAAAAGATTATTAAGCTCATGCATAAAAAGCAGGGAAAGCTCTTCGTGATTGATATCTTTGATGATTGTATTTTCAAGGGTATGAGAAAATGGTCCGTGTCCAATATCGTGTAAAAGAATGGCAATATTAGCAGCTTCGGCTTCACTTTCTGAAATTTCCTGACCCTTTTGACAGAGTACGTTGATTACTGTATTCATGAGATAAGTAGCCCCGAGGGCATGCTGAAAACGGGTGTGAATGGCTCCGGGATAAACGAAACTGGTCAAACCGAGTTGTTTAATACGTCGAAGTCTTTGAAAATAAGGGTGTTCAATCAGGTCAAAAATAATGTCGTAAGGAATGTTTATGAAGCCGTGAACAGGATCGTTTATAATCTTTCTCTTATTTTTTGAAGTAGCTGACACAATAAAATTTGGATATAAAACACAAAAATATGCTTTTTATATTAATAAGCTGTATTTTGTTTATTCATCGATAATTTATAATTTTGCAACCCGAAAGAAGGGTTGTAACGTGAAAGGGGACGCGAGTCCCCTATTTTATTAAAATAATACTAATGTTACAGGAAAAAGAAATACGACGGTTAGCTGAATCAATACTGAAGGATTCAGGTTTGTTCCTGGTGGATGTTAATGTCAGAAAAGATAATTATATAAGGGTGTTAATAGAAAGTATTGATGGCGTTAGTATTGAAGATTGTGCCAGAATAAACCGCTTACTGGAAGCAAGATTAAACAGAGATAAAGAAGATTTTGAACTGGAAGTATCTTCGCCGGGATTAAATGCACCGTTTAAAGTTTTCAAGCAATATTTAAAAAATATTAATAAGGAAGTTGATGTGATCATGAAAGATGGTATGAAAATTAGTGGTAAGCTTATACAGGTTGATAACAATGGATTAATTCTTGATATCGATGATCAATCAAAAAAACCTGTGAATGAGGACAGGATTAATGTTTCAAAGTATTTATTATTCTCTGACATTAAATCGACAAAAGAAAAAATAAATATTTAAAAGGGATAATAGTGATGGACCATACAAGTTTGATCGATACTTTTTCAGAGTTCAAGGAACTGAAAAACATTGACAGGGCAACCATGATGAGTGTTCTGGAGGATGTTTTCAGAAGCATGTTACTGAAGAGATTTGGTGATGATGAAAACTTTGACATCATCATTAACATTGATAAGGGGGATTTTGAGATCTGGAGGAACCGGGTGGTTGTGAACGATGATGAATTGGAAGATCCCAACGTTCAAATCCCATTGTCGGAGGCAAAAAAGATTGATGATGATTATGAGGTGGGTGAAGAGGTAACCGATGAGGTAAGACTCGATGATTTTGGAAGAAGAGCCATTCTAAGTCTTCGGCAAAACCTGACTTCCAGGATTCTCGACCTTGAGAAAAACAATGTTTATGGAAAATATAAAGACAGAATCGGGGAAATTGTAACAGGAGAGGTTTACCAGGTGTGGAAACGGGAAATCCTGGTCCTTGATGATGAAGGGAATGAGTTGATTCTTCCAAAATCGGAACAGATACCATCTGATTATTTCAGGAAGGGTGATACAATAAGGGCCGTGGTAATCAAGGTGGAAATGAGAAACAATAATCCACTTATTGTCCTGTCAAGAACATCTCCTGTGTTTCTTGAAAGGTTGTTCGAACTTGAGGTTCCTGAAATTTTTGATGGACTGATCACGATCAAGAAGATTGTCCGGATTCCCGGTGAACGTGCCAAAGTAGCTGTAGAATCATATGATGAGCGGATTGATCCGGTTGGCGCTTGTGTGGGCATGAAAGGTTCAAGGATACATGGCATTGTCAGGGAACTGAAAAACGAAAACATTGATGTTATTAATTTTACAAATAATAACCAGCTTTTTATACAGAGAGCACTGAGTCCGGCTAAGATCAGCTTGATTAAGATCAATGATGATGAGAAAAAAGCCGAGGTTTATTTAAAACCAAATGAAGTATCTCTGGCTATTGGTAAAGGTGGTTTGAATATCCGCCTTGCTGGTCAGCTGACCGGTTATGAAATCGATGTCTATCGTGAAGCCGGCACAGAAGATGAGGAAGACGTTAATCTTGAGGAATTTGCCGATGAGATAGAAGACTGGGTTATTGATGAATTAAAGGCTATTGGTTGTGATACAGCAAAAAGTGTATTGGATCTTTCAATTGATGATCTTGTTAAAAGAACCGATCTTGAAGAGGAAACAATACGTGAAGTAGTTGAAATATTGCGTGCTGAATTTGAATAATTCTTTTGAATAGTCTTATCTTTACTGGTTTTTTATTGTTTAAGCAATAGTAAAATAGCAAAATTTAGGTATGACGGATGTAAAAGTAACAAGGTTGAGTAAGATTGCACGGGAATTCAATGTTGGCATAAGTACAATTGTTGAGTTCCTGAACAAGAAGGGTTATACCATTGATCCTAATCCGAATACTAAGATTCCGCCTGATATCTATGAGATACTGATACAAGAATATAGCTCAGATTTAAGTGCTAAAAAAGAATCTGAGAAACTAAGCATGAGAACCTTACGGGATAAAAAAGAATCCATTTCCATCAATGATATTGAACAACAGAGATATGAACCCTCAGAGATGGACGATGAGGTACTGATCAAAGATACGACGGCGAAAACAAAAATGGATCAAAGTTCGAAAGAGGATGCTGATAAGGAATTGGTGGATGAGGAAAGTATAGAAAGTACGGTTACTGAGTCCGGAAGGGCGGATGAAGAAGTCACAAAAATGGAAGATGAAAAGATAGAGAAGAAGGAGCCTGAGGGTGAAGATGAAACTGATTCTGAATTAAAGATAGTGGGAAAAATTGATCTGGATTCAGTTAAAGAAAAAAGCAAGGCTAAGGAAAAGCCAGGAGTTAAAGAAGAACGCGAGGATGCGAAGGTTAAAAAAGAAAAGGTTCCTGAAACAGAAGATATTGAGACCGCCGGATCCGAAACTGAAGAGACAGACATTGATAAGATTCAGACAGAAGAAGAGGAGCAAGATAAAAACTTCATAAAATTTAAAGTAGAAAAGCTGACCGGTCCTACAGTTATTGGAAAAATAGACCTTCCTGCACCTGAAACTGAAAAAAGGGAATCTGACAGAAGCCAGAAAAAGAAAAGAAAACGTATCAGAAAGGATACTTCACGGGTTGATCTGAAAAAAGATCGTGATGAATTATCAGAATCACGTGTGCTAAAAAAAACAGCTAAGAAGAAAAAGATTTATCCCAAGATGGAAATCAGCGAGGAAGAAGTACAAAAGCAGATCAAAGATACACTTGCCAGGCTGACTACCAGGGGGAAGTCAAAAGCTGTAAAATACAGAAGGGAAAAAAGAGAAACCATCAGTCAAAGGATACAGGAAGAACAGAGAAAGCAGGAAGAGCAAAAGAACATTATCAAAGTTACTGAATTTGTATCAGTCAACGAGCTGGCTTCCATGATGAATGTCCGGGCCACTGAAGTCATTTCAGCATGTATGGATCTTGGTTTATTTGTGTCAATTAATCAACGGCTCGATGCTGAAACCATTTCACTGATTGCAGAAGAATTTAACTATAAAGTTGAGTTTTCCAGTGTGGACGTACAGGAACCAATACATGAGGAAAAGGAGGAATCACCGGACGAACTTGAATCAAGACCACCTATTGTCACCGTTATGGGACATGTTGATCATGGTAAGACCAAATTGCTTGATTACATACGAAACACAAATGTTGTTGCAGGCGAAGCAGGAGGGATTACCCAGCATATTGGTGCCTATAGTGTATCGCTTGATGGTAATAAACAAATAACTTTTCTTGACACACCCGGACATGAAGCCTTCACTGCAATGCGTGCAAGAGGAGCACAGGCAACTGATGTTGCCATTATTGTTGTGGCTGCTGATGATGGTGTTATGCCACAGACTGTTGAAGCCATAAACCATGCCCAGGCAGCTGGTGTTCCCATTGTTTTCGCTATTAATAAGATCGATAAATCCAATGCAAATCCTGAAAAGATCAAGGAAGAATTGTCCAAGATGAACCTGACCGTTGAAGACTGGGGAGGTAAATACCAGTCACAGGAAATCTCTGCCAAGAATGGAGTCAATATTGATCTTTTACTTGAAAAAGTCCTGCTGGAGGCTGAAATACTGGACCTTAAAACCAATCCCAAACGAACTGCTGTTGGGACGGTTATTGAATCCACACTCGACAGGGGCAGGGGATACGTAGCAACGGTTCTGGTTCAGAGCGGAACATTGCACATGGGAGATATCATGCTGGCTGGATCACATTATGGTCATATTAAGGCCATGTATAATGAACGCGGGATAAAAGTAAAAGAAGCTGGTCCTTCAACACCGGTGCAGGTTCTTGGCATTGCGGGTGCACCCCAGGCAGGTGAACGGTTTACTGTTATGGAAAGTGACAGGGAAGCTAAAGAACTTGCAAATAAGAGAGAACAGTTACAGCGTGAACAGGATATCAGGACACATAAACATATTACCCTTGATGAGATTGGCCGCAGAATAGCAATTGGGAATTTCCAGGAACTTAATATCATCATTAAGGGTGATGTGGATGGTTCTGTAGAAGCCCTGGCCGGTTCACTGATCAAACTGTCAACAGATGAAGTACAGGTAAACATAATTCATAAAGCTGTAGGACAGATATCAGAATCCGATATCCTTCTGGCAGCAGCATCCAATGCTATCATTGTAGGATTCCAGGTAAGACCGTCCCTGGCAGCCAGAAAACTGGCAGAAAAAGAGGAAATAGATATTCGTTTGTATTCGGTTATTTACGATGCCATTGAGGAAGTCAAATCTGCAATGGAAGGAATGTTATCACCCGAGATAAAAGAAGAAATACTCGCTACTCTTGAAATAAAGGAAGTATTTAAAATAACAAAAGTAGGAACTATTGCAGGTTGTATGGTCAAAGAAGGTAAAATTACAAGAAATGCAAAAATTCGTATCATCCGCAATGGTATTGTGGTTTTCACCGGAACACTGGGATCCCTGAAACGTTTTAAAGATGATGTTAAGGAAGTTGCTTCAGGAATGGAATGCGGATTGAATATTGAAAATTTCAATGATATCAAACCAGGTGATATCATTGAGGCATATAAAGAGGTTGAAGTGAAAAAGAAACTTTAAATCCTCACTTTCAAAACAAAATACTCACAACTCACACCTACAACTCACGACCCTCGACTCACGATTGCTCGCTCCCACATGGCCACAGACGCAACTAGCTCGCGAATATTTGCTCCGCAAATATTTCACGACTCACGACATTTATGCGGAAATTAACTCCGTGTATTTTGCCGGGGTTAACAGTTTGTCAATTTCCCCCGGCTTCTCCAGTTCTATCCTGATCATCCACCCTTTACCATAAGGATCATTATTTACCAGTTCAGGTTTATCGCCAAGTTCAGGATTTACTTCGCTAACAGTTCCTGAGACTGGCATAAACAGGTCGGAGACAGTCTTTACAGCTTCAATGGTACCAAAAGTATCACCTTTGGAAAGTTTTTCTCCTTCAGTCTCGATCTCAACAAATACAATATCACCCAGCTCACCCTGGGCATAATCAGTAATTCCGACAATGGCCTTATCACCATCCTTCCGGACCCATTCATGGCTTTCAGTATACATAAGATTCTCAGGAACATTCATAATTTTAATATTTAAATTACTAGATTGAAATTAATTGTTTTAAAAGTAATATTTTTTCCTTTTCCATGGTAAATGAAAATTGATATAAATTTGATATAAACTAATAGGACCTCGTCGTTAATTTGAAATTTCCCGGTTGTTAACCGGACACATTTCGTTAACGTTGGAGAAAGTCAGAGAAGTCCGGTTTATACCGGACACATTCCAATTTTAACCTTAAATAATTCTCGAAAGATAAAGAAGCCTTATTGAGCCAGCGTAAACCTGACACTGAATCCGATATTGGTATTTGCAGTGGGGTAAGAAAGTGACACGAAAGGTTTGTTCATGACACGGTCGAAGAACAACCTGAGATTAAAGCGGTCACTAAGTATATAATCAAAGGTCAGGTTAACCTTGAAAATCCGTTGCCCGGCAGTGATCTGGTCAAAATCTTCGGCAAGTTTGCGGATGATGGTTCGGTTGTCACGGATTGAGAGATCAGCCCTGACATTTAAGTCACTGGTCAGGGATTTCTGGCCTCCTCCCGGAAGATTAAAGATCAAAGGGACTTCAGAAAAACGGTATCCTCCTCCGATGACAAATTCATTACTTGAAATTTCATTCAGCTGGTTATTTGTCAGACTGAGAGCAAGGGAACGTGATTTTTTAATTTCGAAACGGGATGTCAGACTGTTTACCCATTTCATATCGATGTTGATTAACGGGCTGAATTGTTCATTAATAGAAACTGTAACGATTTCATTTTCGGGAAAGAAGTTATTGTTCATATCAATGGATCCGAGATCAACAAATCCATCATCATTTAAAGTATAGAAAGGATTGGAGACAAAACTGCCGACATTATAAGATGACCTGTAAGAATGGCTGATATTAATGGATCGGAAATATTTTTTCAAAAACGGTATTCTCGATAATCCATCGAATGTAATTTTCCAGTTGGGGAGGATCCTGGTTACATCCGGGAAAGGGGTGAGGGGGATCTTATTGGGGTCTTTATTTCCATAAGCTGCAAGAAATGCAGAAATCAATACTTGTTGATGGTTTCCACCATAACCTTTGTAAAATCCTGATGTATCAATAACGGGGACATAGTCTCCTCCCCTGGCTCTTTCATTCGCCAGTCTGCGTGAAATAATTAAACGGTATTCATCCTTAAATTTCTCGAAAGTTTCCGAGGCAAAGTTCTCATTACTGTAAACCTTTTCAAAAGCTGTTCCCCAGGTAACGTAAGACATTGTAAAGTTTCCGGTTGATAGCGGACTCCTGGTACTGTCGGGGAAATTCCCGTTTGCATCGGCAATAAAATATTCACTCAGATTACGGGCAAAGCTCCTGTTTGCAGTCAGATCAATTCGTATGCTTGGCAAGGGTTCAATGGTACCGCGGAAATTGAACGTGTTGGTATGATTCATCATGAACGGCGTGTTCAGTAATGAGTCTTTTGACAGCCATCCGTTTTCTATTGCCCTGTAGGGAAAACGCGGATCCTGGTATCCCAGTATAAACGGCAAGCCGGGTGCCCAGACACCGTTATACGTGTTCATCCCTGCGATTTTGGTGGTGGGCTTATAACCGGGCAAAAGGGAACCCTCGCTCTGTGTATACGATACAGAGATATTCCTGATACCCATAAGCATTTTTAAAGTATAGTCGGTAATAATGATCAGTGGATTTTCACCGAGTTCAATGGTTCCATTCACCTCACAACGTGCTCTGCGATATTCCTGATCCGTGGTAAAGATGATCCGGTTCGGGCTTCTCACCTCGACTGTTCCCTGGATCTCCTGACCGGAGGCATCATAGAACTTCACGGTTACATCTTCTGTTTTTAGATTATGTGAGATCGACCTGGGCTGGTTAGCCCTGATAAAGATCCCGTCACGTGTGTAATGTACCTCCCGGGTTCTTTTTTCAGTTATTGGCTGACGTCCCTCTCTTCTAAACCGTGAGTTGACCTTTTTAAGGTATGGAACTTTATTATAGAAGTTAAGCATGTTTAACTGCCCGTTAACCTGGAGACTGTTCGAATTTTTCACAGTATTACCAAGATCGATCGTATCAGGGGTAATGGGACCAACATCCCAGTAATAATTGGCCCCATATCGTGCCGACAGAGTTATCCAGTCAAATAAAGGTATTTTATTGATGGGGATAGTATATGAAGCATTGATGCTGTGTTCATAGTGTGTTGTCCTTCCGAAACTGTAAAGTTCATTTAGAATACTATCCCGTTTAGCTTCATAGTCGCTGCGTTCTTTATTGATAACACCTTCCGGTTCGTCGATACGGGCTATATTCGTGGTACTGAAGTCGAACCTTAAAGCACGTGTAAGATCAAATTTGACGTCAAAATATCGGTTCCATAAAAAGTTCTTATTGATAATGGTATCGATTATTGCATCCGGATTTGCCAGGTTTCTCAGCAATCTTTCATCATAATTCCGGTTCAGATCAGTACGGAAAGAGATCCTTGTCGGGGAATAGTAAAAATTAATATCTTTCAACAGTCTCAGATAGGGCGATTTGAAAATATTAATTTTGGCAAAAGGACTAACATTTTTAGGGCGTGTGTTGAAGTTATAACTTAAAGCACCTCTGTAGCTTTTTCTTATATCATATTCAGTTTTGATATTACGGGAGAATGCTTCATTAAATGAATAACTCACCGCCCAGTTTGCCAGATCATAGATTCTTGGTTGGCCCTCCATTTTATTGATACGTACATTGGTGAAGTTCAGGCTTTTTCTCCTGGAATAATCCTGTGCGTAGTATTTGATTTCCTTTCTTTCCTCTTTCGTTTCGGCATTGCGAAGTGCAGACTCCAATGGTATATCAGGATCTAACGGATTATACTGTGGATTGATCCTTGTTTCGGAAAATCCGGCATACACCGGTATATTCACTCCCGTTTTTTCAGGAAAAAATTTCCCCAGTTCCAGGTTGGATGAAATATCATATTGGATCACTTCTTCTTTCGACCGTTCATTGACCTTTTTTTCGATACTTCCAAAACCCGGTGTACTGGTATTACCTGCCATGGTAATTGTTCCGAGATCAGCAAGTTTGGTCGTAATTCTTGCATTTGCAGCCCACCCACCATCTTCGTTAAAATCGGTCAGCCTGAGCTCATTCATCCAGATCTCACCTGATTTGGGTAATCCATCATCCTGCAGTGGATTATTTGACGCTTTCGTGTTACGGATTCCGATCATGATGGTCCTGATATTGCTTAAATTCGGATTGCCCTTGATGCTTACACGATTCCCTTTATTATCATATATGCTGTAAATGGTATTCATGTTCACTGTTGCTCCAATTACTCTCATATCGTTATTCCTGGCCTGTTTGATATCCTGGAAGATTGCAAGGGCAAAATCAAACCTGTTTTCGGAAGGCCAGACCGTTCTGCGGTCTGTAAGGTCATCATTATCATATCTGCCCGGGGGAGTCAGTAATAATGGAACTTCATATTCGTAATAATTGTTTTTGTAGTCTGAACCCAGACGAATAAAAGCAACCAGGTCATGATCGTTCAAAGGGAAATTCTCAATTGCTTCAGCGTGAACTTCCATCTGTATTCTTTGATACTGCCGGATATCCATATAAAGATTTTTATAAACTGCTCTCGCATCGCCATCCTCAAGGTTATTCACTTTCATAAGGATAGACTGTTCGTTCAATTGTCTTAACTGTGGATTTGTCGGGTCAATGACCCGTGTTATTCCCGGGGGCAGGACATAATTTACAGGTGTTTTACCGGCATTTTCCTCGATATTCACAGCAGAAACATCAAGGGTCCCATCTTTTGGTTCCGGAGAAGTGATTCCTTCACCTCCCTGGGTAAGCGGAAAGTTATATCTTCTCCATTCTCCACGCACCAAATCCAGTCTGGCAAACCTAAGTATGACAGTTTCATCAAAACCTGTCAGGTACATCCTCATAAATCTGACAGATTTAAAATCCTGAATTCCGCCAACTTTATTTTCCCAATCATGAATAGGTATACGGAACTGATACCAGTTAACAGTTGATTTTTCACCATTCGGGAAATCAGAAACTTTTGTAACCATATCAGTGATATAGTTTTTCCCGACTTCCAGGTCCTGTGGCTTAAGGCTTACATGATATGCGAAATATTTCTCTTTCTCACTCAGTGTATTGTCCCGGTTGATATCTTCCACATTTGGAAGTGTTGAGCCGGTTGTTGGATAGGATTCATCAGACTGCTCTGCAGTCGGGGAGTTGCCTTCCAGTCCGTTATATTTCCTGTAGCGGTCGAGGATTCCCAGCTCCTGCTGGTCATAATCTGTTCCCCTGAAATAGTGAAAATTGTCATTGGAAGGGTCTTCAACAGCTGATTGATATGCAGGTGATGTTTCACCTAAAAGTAAACTGATTGAATCCAGATATCCGGTGAAGAAAGAATTTTCGTCTCCATCACTGAGCCCGTCAAGGCCGACATCCTGGTATTGCCTTGATTCCAGGTCGTTATTAAAGGCGTTTACCAGTGATTGTGTAAGAGGTACACGTCCCCAGGTTGTTGTGTCAACAAGTGTTACTTCTTCAGTTGGGGGAAGGCCGTTTTCAAATGCTTTCCTTGAGTCACGGAGTATATCTTCTGAAATATCACCGAGGTTGAAATATAATTCTCCGCCACTGTGTCCGGGATTTTCAACAAAGGGGTCCATCAGCCAGAATTCGATAAATTCCACATTGGCATTCTCGAAATCATTGGTCTGGATCTCTCTCATCATCCCACCCCATTTTGATTGGGGATCCAGAAGCAATCCGTTCTGATCCATATCCAGGCTGTAATTGTAAGGCCCTTTTTCCCTCGGATAAAAAGCTACGTTGAGTACCGCGATGTTTGTGGGTACACCACTCGGATTTTCTTTGTTCGGGAAGATATCAGTTTCGAAAACCTCCTCAACAAAGTGACTTGATTGTGTATTTGGATCTGCCTTGATATGAGCAGGAGTCAGTGAGTTATTCCTGAGGAAAAGCGGATCGATCACATAAAATGCCAGTTTGGCACGGTTATAACCATATCTTCTGTTGTTTACAGCAGTGCCTTCTTCAAATCTGCCTGATGGTGTACTGGCATAAACCCAGGCAGCAAAATTTTTCATATCGATAGAGGTTTGACTACCTTCAAAATCATCGATATAAGCGATACCTTCTTTTTCGATAGCTCTTGAATGTCCGGGTATCAGGTGTGCAAATTCACCTGTTAAAGTGACTGAGGATGGGGTTTTGGTGGTAATCAGCGGCAGCCTGTCAATGATCGTTGTAATAAGCTGTGATTGTGTACGATAAGATCCATTGAGCCCCCATATTGTATTGGAAATAGGTTCATTACCAATATTGACTTTCTGTGTTAAGGGCCTTTCGGTGAGATTCAATATGGTTCCTCCAATATTAAAATCATCCGATATCCTGTAGTCCAGATGAGTACCTACAAGTGTTTTGGTCTGGATTGCAAAAAGCGACTGACTTTCAAGGGAGATTCGGATAGGTGTGCCGGATTCCAGTAATCCCTGGTTAATGATGGTTACTCTTCCGAGTGTATAGTCTACCGTATAATCAACATTTTCTGTCAACTGGCGGCCTCCGGCAGTGACCACTACAGATCCCTGTGGGACATTCATTGCATTCAGCATGATTTCTGAACTGGAGGAGGACTTATAAGTTCCCGTCAGTCTGAACTTATTTTTCTCGGCTACCTGGGAAGCAATGGTCTTGGTAGAATCATACAATTCGTTGAATACATATTTTGAAGCAGCTACAGGATCATTCAGTTTTTTTTCCAGATACTCACCGAAAGGTTCCAGGACAGGGAAAATGATCCTGCCATTCTGGGGATTTATTGTAATGCCTGAAATGAAGTCGAACATGCCATCCGGAACCGGATCAAGTTGTTCATTCAGGTTATCAAGGTTCATGACCTTTAGCAGAACCTTGTTGGCTATATCACCTTCAGGCAGATAGTTAATGGTTGTTCCTGTTTTATCATCCTGGTAAATGATTTCCAGCGTGAAGTCCTGAGGATTTACCTGGTAAGCACCAATAGCATAAATATTTTTCATCATGAGTTCCCAGATGGGAAGTCTGGGGGTCAGGTTCGTTCCCTTCAGTAGTTTAACGAAAAGACTGTTAGGAGCATCGATACCATCAGTTGACAATTCACCAACCTTATATGTTTTTCCATTTAATGTATATTCAAAAGCTACGGCAAGCACTTCATCAGCATTCAGGGCACTATTCAGGGAAATATATCCTATTTTAGGATGAACAGTATATTCTCTTTCACTCAATCTCCTTGCATTTTCAACCTTTTCATAATCCTGTCCATCAAGAAAATCGGGTATAGCTCCCTGAAGAGTACTTGTGACAAGGTTGATATCCCTGATATTGCTGTAAGTCGTGGTCATTTCACTGTACAGGGTGTTCAGTTCATTTCTCGGATAGGTACCTCTCTTTCCCGGAGTTTGGGTAAAGTGATCGGAATATATGTTGGGTTCCGCTTCGGCAAGATCCATGAATGCGATCATATTTCTCGAACTTTCAAAATTGCTCGTTTTATTGGTGACCCACACTTCAATTTTTATGATGTTGATACCGGTATTTATGATCGGCAGATTTTGCAGTGCACGATCATAGTTATCTTTGAAATATTGAGAAAGGAAGAAATGCCTGTTGGCATCGTACTCATCTGCATTCACCTCGAATTCACTCAGTTGTGCCCCTCCCTCGACATCAATAACAGAAGTTTCACCTTCCTGTTGTGAAAAAACAGATGTTACGGTAAGTTTACCGAATTGCATTTCAGTTTTAAGTCCGAACAAGCTTTGGCTTCCTGTGATCAGTGATCCGGTAAGAGGAAGACTCACATTACCTGCCTCAATCTTTTTTATGATCTCATCTTCCTTACCCGAATATTCAATTTTGGTTTTATTTTCGAATTCAAATGTTGCTTCAGTATTATAGTTTAATCCGAGCTTCATTTTATCACCTATAGACCCGGTCACACTCATCTGTATCTTTTCTTCAAAAGTAAAACTGGGTGTACGGCGCAATTTTTCCGACAGGGTCGGATTATCGATCCTTGACAGATTAAAGCCGAAGATCAACTCGGCAGAACCCTGGGGTATGATATTGATGGTGTTGGTACCAAAGACTTTATCGAAAGTTTCCCCGCCAATATTAATACTTGGGATAAATGAAGATTGGGTTTCGGGGCTTTCGCCCGATCTTCTTTGCTGCCAGTATTCCCGTTGCGCCCGGCTCATCTCATATTCCCGATATTCGTCAAAAGTCATATAGGTACTGGGCCTGTAATTCAATTTACCAACTTTTTCAGAAAAGATATAAGTGTTGGTTTCCGGATCATATATAATGTCAGATGAGATATTTGATGGATTACTCAGATATAAAGGAGATGATTTACCCATATCCGAAAATGGCGAAGTTGGATCTTCATTGAAAGGATACTTCAGATCAATAGAGTCCTGATCAGTTGTATCGGGAAAGGTGATAAAGACATATCCGGCAGGCACAGATCCGTTTATTGGTATAGCAGATGTTGTATCAATTCCCACATTCAACAGAAAAATGAGAATAACACTACCAGCAGCCAGATATTTGGTTACCTTATTCAAATTGAATACCGGATAAGGATTTTGAGTTTTTAGAGCCGTTTCAGAGCTATTTTGACCACTTCCTCAACAGTGAGGTCATTTTTTTCTGCCAGGATCTGCCGGATCACCTTATCTACAATTGTTTTTGTAAATCCCAGATGTACTAATGCAGATAACGATTCTTCATGAATTGTATTGCTTTCAGCTGTAAATATTTCCTCTATCCCTTCCTCCTTACCGATTTTACCTTTCAGATCGACGATGATACGCTGTGCCGATTTTATACCAATTCCCTTAATATTTTTTAGTACTAATACATTTCCCTCATTGATTGCAAGCCGGATATCTTCAGGAGTGAGTGATGACAGTATAAGCCTGGCGGTGTTGGCCCCGATACCTGAAACAGAGATCAGTTGACGAAAGATCTCGCGTTCCTGTTTATCATTGAAACCAAATAAAAGTATTGCATCCTCCCGGACAATCTGGTGTATATAAATTTTACATTGATCCTGGTCGGAGATCTTTGAATAGGTATTTAATGAAATATTGACAAAATAGCCAATATGAGATGTTTCAATAGTAATAAAAGTGGGAGTTTTATCAATAATTTTTCCTTCAATATAGTCGTACATAGAATATTGTTTTAATGTGATGCTAAAATACTAATTTTGGGGGTAGAGAAAAATTTGTTCTTTTATTGTGATTCAATAACTGAGATGGCTGCCATATTAACGATTTCACGTACAGAGCTTTCCATATGAAGGATATGTACCGGTTTGGCTATACCAAGCAAAATAGGACCAATCAGTTCCATTCCACCAAGTTCACCAAGCATCTTATAAGCAATATTTCCTGAGCCCAGGTTGGGGAAGATCAATGTGTTGACATCCATATCTTTGAGTTTGCAGAAGGGAAATTTATTGATCCTGAGTTCTTTATTTAGAGCAAAGTTTGCCTGCAATTCACCGTCTACAATCAGGTCGGGGTATTTCTCATGGAGGATCTTTACAGCTTCCTGCACCTTTTGAGGGCTGCCGGTCCTGATAGAGCCGAAATTAGAATAAGAAAGCAGGGCAATTTTGGGTTCTATATTATAACTCCTGATCTCCTTGGCTGCCAGTACAGTGGTATCCACAAGGGTTTTAGCTGATGGCTGGATATTTACTGTTGTGTCTGCAAAAAACATGGGCCCACGTTTGGTGATGATGATATACATCCCGGCAATATGACTTTCAGGATTATCTGTTCCGATGATCTGCAAAGCCGGCCTGATAGTATTGGCATATTTACTTGTCAGACCTGAAAGAAAAGCATCGGCCTGGTTCGTTTCCACCATCATCACGCCAAAATAATTCCTCTGGTACATGAGTTCACGTGCTTCGTCCAGAGTAATACCTTTGCGCTGCCTTTTTTCAGTCAGAATACTGGCAAATTCTTCCCTTCTTTTATATTCAGTATCACTTACAGGATCAATGATTTCAATACCTGTGAAGTCAATTTTAAATTCTTCAATGATAGACATGATTTTTTTCTTGTTACCAAGCAAGATTGGCGAGGCTATACCTTCATTGATAACTGACTGGGCTGCTTTAAGGATTTTGAAGTTTTCAGCTTCCGCGAAGACAATTCGTTTTGGATTTCGCTGTGCTTTATTACGGATGAATCGTATTAACTGGTTATCGAGTCCGAGGCGCCGGCTCAGTTCTTCCCTGTATGCATCCCAGTCTTTGATAGGTTTTCGGGCCACACCTGAATCCATGGCAGCTTTTGCTACAGCAGGAGCCACAGATGTGATCAACCTGGGGTCAAGTGGTTTCGGAATGATATATTCCCTCCCGAAAACAATATTTTGTTGTTTATAGGCAACATTAACAATTTCAGGTACATCTTCTTTGGCCAGTTTCGCGAGTGCATGAACAGTTGCAATTTTCATCTCTTCATTGATCTCTGTTGCTCTTACATCCAGGGCACCCCTGAAGATAAACGGGAAGCCAAGAACATTATTAACCTGGTTGGGATGATCCGACCGTCCGGTAGCGAAAATAAGATCATCACGGATTTTCATAGCCAGGTCATAGGATATTTCAGGATTTGGATTAGCCATTGCAAATACAATAGGGTCCGGTGCCATGTTCTTAAGCATTTCGGGCTTTACAATATCTCCGACAGATAAACCAAGAAATACGTCAGCCCCGGCTATGGCTTCTTCAAGGATCTCCATATCAGTATCGATTGCAAATTCCTGTTTATAAATATTCAGGTCTTTACGTTTTGTGCTTAGTACACCCTTGCTGTCGAGCATGATTACATTTTCCTTTTTTACACCAAGCGAAATATATAGTTTGGTGCATGCAATAGCTGAAGCACCTGCACCGTTGACGACCACCTTGATCTGATCGATTTTTTTACCGTTCAGCTCCAGGGCATTAAGCAGGCCTGCCCCGGAAATGATGGCAGTACCATGCTGGTCATCATGGAAAACGGGAATATCCAGTTCCCTGATAAGCTGCTGCTCGATCTCAAAACATTCAGGTGCCTTGATATCTTCCAGATTTATTCCACCGAATGTAGGAGAGATTTTTTTAATGATCTCAACCAGCTTATCTATGTCTTTTTCATCAATTTCTATATCAAAAACATCTACATCGGCAAAAATTTTAAATAAAAGACCTTTTCCCTCCATAACGGGTTTGCCCGCATCGGCTCCAATGTTGCCCAGTCCCAGTACAGCCGTTCCGTTTGATATGACAGCCACAAGGTTCCCTTTGGCAGTATAATTGAAAATATTTTCAGGATTTTTCTGGATCTCCCTGCAGGGTTCTGCAACTCCGGGTGAATAGGCGAGCGACAGATCAACCTGTGTGCTGTGAGGCTTGGTAGGTATTACCTCAATTTTACCAGGCCTGCCGGATGCATGATAGTTTAATGCATCTTCTCTGGTGAATAATGCCATTGTTTTAGAATTTTAGTTATTGTACAAAATTAATGATTAATCAACTTATTTTAATGGATGTAAGATAAGACAATGATATAAATTCTAATGTTATTTAGCAGAAAATGAAGAAGGGATCGTGTTTCCTTATACTATTCCAACTCCGAAAGGTCTGCGAGCTTCAGTGGATCTTTTGACATCTCGGCGTATGATTTTCTGTTTTGATAGATATCGCAGGCGGTATAAATAGCTTTTCTGAAAGAACTGCAACTGGCAAGGTTTTTACCTGCCAGTTCGAATGCTGTTCCATGTGCAGGAGAAGTGCGGATAATTGGAAGCCCGGCTGTATAATTCACTCCCTCATCCCTTGCGATTGATTTAAATGGAGCCAGTCCCTGATCGTGATATATTGCCAGGATTCCGTCGACTTTCAAATAGCTGTCTGAACCAAAGAACCCATCTGCTGCAAAAGGTCCAAAAACCACTAAATTTTCCTGTTTTAGTTTTTCGATGGCTGGTTTGATGATGTCCTGTTCTTCGCTTCCAAGCATACCTTCTTCCCCGGCATGAGGATTCAATGCGAGAACGGCTATTTTAGGTTTTCCGAATCCAAAATCTTCAATCAGCGATTGATTCATGATCCGGGTCTTATGGATGATATTTTCTTCAGATATCATTGAAGGGACCTGTTGGAGAGGAACATGTATTGTCACAAGTCCGACCCTGACAAAATCGCTGGTCATAAACATGAGAACATCATCAACATTGAAAAAATCTTTCAGGAACTCTGTATGTCCGGAGAAATTAAATTTATCTGATTGGATATTGGTTTTATTGATTGGTGCTGTAACAAGTGCATCAAATTTTCCTGATTTAATATCATCCGCGGCTTTTTTCAGTGCGATATAGGAAGCTTCTCCGGCACTGGGAGTGGTTTTGCCGAGTTCAACACGGATATCATCATCAAGGCAATTGATAATATTGGGACGTTTGGGATTTGCTTCTTCGGGTGATTTGATAATATTCATACTGAAATCACTGATATTCAGAGCTTTCCTGTGATACGCGGCGACTTTGGCAGATCCGTATACGATGGGTGTACAGATCTCGAGAATTCGGTTATCAATCAATGTTTTGATGATAATCTCATATCCGATTCCGTTAATATCTCCCTGCGTGATTCCTATCCTGATTTTATTTGTTTTCATTTGATTATTATGTGTTTTTCAGGAAGTTATATAATAATCTGATACTTACTCCACTTGCACCTTTTCCCCTGTAACTGTCTTTTGTTTTATTATATGAAGGACCGGCTATATCAAGATGGATAAAAGGGTAATCTGTAAAATGTTCCAGGAATTTTCCTGCTGTAATGGCCCCTGCATATTTTCCACCTATATTTTTAATATCCGCGATATCAGATTTTAACAGTTCAGTATAATCATCCCAGAAGGGGAATTCGGCAATTCTTTCAAAGACAAGATCGCCGTTTTCTTTTAATTTGTCAAAGACATCTTTTCCGGGATTTCCCATTGCAACGATCCCGTAATTACCAATTGCTGCCTGGGCAGAACCGGTGAGGGTGGCAATATTGATAACGAGTTCCGGTTTGTATTTTTTTGCCCAGCTAAGTGCATCTGCCAGAACCATTCTGCCTTCCGCATCAGTATTAAGTACTTCGACCATTGTGCCGTCATACATTTTAATCACATCACCGGGAACATATGCGTTTCCATCCGGTCTGTTATCTGTTGCAGGGATCAGCCCAATAACGTACACAGGAATACGGGTTTTGGCAAGAGCCCATATCGTAGCTGCCACTGCAGCTGCTCCGGCCATATCTGACTTCATATAATCCATGCTTTCGAAAGTGGGTTTTAGGCTGAGTCCCCCTGTATCATAAACAATACCTTTACCGACAAGCACAACCGGTTTTTTGTTTTTTGCATTTTCAGGTTTCCATGTAAGAATGGAGAATGTCGGGGGATCAATACTCCCTTTATTAACGGCTAATAATCCACCCATTCTCAGTGACTCGATCTTTTTTTTCTGAAAAACCTCAACAGTGAAACCGGCCTCTTTCCCCATTTTTTCAAATTCCTTTGAAAGCTGAAGTGCCGTTAGAAAAGAAAGTGGCTCGTTAACAAGATCCCGCGCGCGGTATACACCATGTATCAGGCATTCCAGTTCTTCTGCCTGTTTTTTATTCAGTTCATTTGAGTGAATACGGAGAGTTTTAAGACTGTTTTCTATTTCATCCGCTTTTTTTAAGTATTTCAGGAACTGGTAATTACTCAGTCCCATTCCTTCAATAAAAGCATAAATGAAAGAGGCATTGGATGAAAGGTCAGTAATGCAAGCCTGACTGATCTTTCTGTCATTCAAAGCCTGCAATACTTTCCTGCCACTTTTCCTGATCTCCTCAAGCACCTGGTGAATGGGCTTATTATCTTCTTCTATGATTTGGATAAAGACCCATCGCTTATACTGATTGATGGTGATTAGTTTCTTCTTATTATTCAGGTTATTTTGCAGGTATGTTTTTTCCTCGTTGCTCTGAATGTAGCTTTCAAACGGGCTGTCCTTCTTTCCTATGATTATAAGATGCTCGTTATCGGGTACCTTTTTTACAAGGCTGATATTCATATCGTTAAAATTGATTATGTATTTCGATGATACAAAGATAGTAAAAGCGGCAGACTGTTAAAATTTACTTATTCAGTTATGGAAAGTGTATGGATAATTGCTTCAATTTCCCTGACATAATTTCTTTTATCAAGGCTGGGAGCATAGACAAATCCATCAGCGGTCACAACCCTGTTCCTTTGTTCATCGAGGGTTGTAATACTGACATATGGTCCGCCCATGAATGCTTTATCAAGTTTCCATAATCCCCGTAGCTCGATATAATACCTGTCATCCTTGTTGTATTCTTTATAGTCCACCGGGTAGATACTTTCTGTTATCATATATGAACCCTTTACAGGACCGGGAACATATTTCCTGGTGATTTCATTTCGTTTTTTAACAAGGTATTCAGGAGTGAATGTGTTTGGATCTTCATAATCATAATAATATATCAGGACTGCCTGAGTTAGGTCACTCAGTTCATGTGATAACCAGATGAAACCGGGAGAATCAACAGCCAGCTCGTAGCCCATGGGCACAGATATTGAGAGGTTGTGTTTCATTTTCAGTTGTTCGGCAATCCCCTTGGCCTGGTTTTTTTTGTAGTTTTCAATGGTACGGTTAATTTCAGCCTGATTCAAAAGAGAAACCAGCTTATCCTGGTTTTCTTCCAGGTATTCTACTGTGGTTGAATCATTAGGTCCAATGATGTTTATCACAAGTTGTGGTTTGGCCCAGATATCACGCTGTACAATGATACGTGGCTTTTTATTCCGGGAAGAGATTTTAACCAGGATGACATTACGGTGTGATTTGAAGATATTATTGAATCCTGAAGAAGAGATCCTTATCGGATCATATATGGGTTCTTCCTGTGGAATTGCTTCGAAAGGTTGGGTAAGTAAGCTGTTTAGAAATTGACCGATTTCTGATTCCCATACAAATTGTTCAACCACAAGCAGGACTTCGCCTGGTTTTCCTGTTACTTTTGGAAGAAGCGGCTGCTGGTTACTTTTACATGCAGTAAATGTGAGAAAAATAGAAACTGTAAGAAAAAATGTAATTTTATTCATCAGGCATTAAGATTTTACCAAACTGAAAAAATAACAAAGATTATACCATATTATATAGCTTTGACATCAAAATATATTCAGGAGATAAAAAAACCTGTCATGTTTTATCTCATTCATTTTATCTGACAGGTTTATATAGGGATAATCAGAAAGCGAGGTATTTATTCTTTATCAATTTCCTTTTGTTGTTGTTCCTCGGGTTCACCTTTTTTATCGTCTTTGGTAGCCTTCTTAAATTCCTTCATACCTTGTCCAAGCCCTTTCATCAATTCCGGAATTTTTCTTCCTCCGAAAAGGAGCAAAACAACCAAAACGATCAAGATCACTTGCCATGGTCCTGGTATGCCAAGTATAATAAATAAGTTCGTCATTTTTCTTCTTTTTAATAAGGTACGACAAATTTACAAATAATTATTGATATAAAAAGCAAGGAGCATGGGGTATGGATTAATTAAAAATTGAAATTTATTTTAAATTAACTTGAATTCGATATCAATTCAGTACTATTTTATAATTAGAGTGGACTCAATAGTAAAAAAATTGTGAATAATATTCTTTAATATTATAATTTTGGATTTAGACCCTATAAATTACTGGTTTTCACTTTATTTTTTAAACAGTTGTATGATATCATTACCATTTGCATACACCAAAAGTGAAAGGAGAATGATCATTCCTGCAATCTGGGCATATTCGAGGAATTTATCTCCCGGTTTATGGCCGGTGATGATCTCATACATGAGAAACAATACGTGGCCACCGTCAAGTGCGGGGATAGGCAATAGATTCATAATTGCCAGGATAATGGATAGCAGAGCAGTCAGATTCCAGAACAACTGCCAATTCCAAACATCAGGAAAAAAGCTTCCGATTTTAATAAAGCCACCAAGAGATTCATAAGCTTTAGTTTTGGGTATGAAGAGGAGTTTCAATTGTTTCAAATAGCTTATCATGGTGCTGAATCCCTTACTTATACCGGCAGGAATAGCAGCCCAGAACGTGTAGTCGATTTTTTCAAGTTCAAAAAATCTTCCAAGATCCCCAACAGGATAAACCCCTATGTAACCTTCATCATTTACTTTAACCGGGTATTCAAGTTTTTCGCCGTCACGTATTATTTTAACAGTAATGGTTTGATTGGCATATTTTTTAATCTCTGTCCTGAATTCATCAAAGAAAAAAAGGTCTTTTTCATTCAGCCCGATAATCTGGTCATCCTTTTTGATCTCGGCTTTTGCAGCAGGTGAGTCTTTGGTAAAATCATCCACAACAAAAGGTATTCTTGTGGTGATGAATCCGGGGCTCTTTAACAAGGGTGCAATAATTGTATCAGGAATGGGAATATCAAGGGTCTGGCCGTCACGTTTGACCTGAATACTTTCTGCATTGTTTACGATCATATCATGGACGATCATATTAAATCTTTCCACTTTATTATGATCGAGTGAAATAATTTTATCACCATTTTGCAATCCCATACTCAGAGCGAGGGAATCGCACATGATCCCGTATTTTGCATTTTTTGTCGGAAGATATTGTTCACCCCAGAAATACAGGGTTGTGGCATAGATGAAAAGTGCAAGCAGGAAGTTGACAAGTACTCCGCCAATCATAATAAGAAGACGTTGCCATGCAGGTTTAGAACGGAACTCCCAGGGTTGTGGAGGACGTTTTAATTGATCCTTATCGAGCGATTCATCGATCATCCCTGATATCTTTACATATCCTCCCAGCGGAAGCCATCCAATCCCGTATTCTGTTTCTCCGATCTTCTTTTTAAAAAGTGCAAACCATGGATTAAAAAAGACATAAAATTTCTCAACCTTTGTTTTAAATAACTTCGCAAAAACAAAATGGCCCATTTCATGCAGCATGACCAGTATGGATAAACTCAGCAGGAATTGCGATGCCTGGATCAATATTTTCATTGTCGGTACTGGTATTGTAAAAATTTGATATTATTTAGCATA
>CAZGOR010000005.1:0-16893 GCA_964527875.1 uncultured Bacteroides sp.
TACAGAAGGTTACTATGTTGAGGGAGAAAAGGAGGGCGAATGGTATTACCGGGTTGGAGATCATATTGAAGTAGGATCGTATATTACAGGGTTGCGTGATGGAATATGGAAATATTTTTATAATGACAATACATTAAAATTTGAAGGTGATTATTTGCAGGGTAATCCTGATGGCAGACATAAACTTTACTATGAAAATGGGGTCTTGAAGGAGGAAAGATATTATATCATGGGTATACGTGAGAAAAATTGGAAAAGATATGATGAACAGGGTAATCTGACGATAACAATAACATACAATGATGATGTAGAGACCAGGATCAATGGTATAAAGGTAGATCTACCACAAAGAGATATCAGGTTAATACAATAATATATTTTAATGGAAGAAAATTTAAATATCACTTCCGGTCATATAACAGAACAGGACAAGGAATTTGAAAAGAAATTACGACCCTTGAAGTTTACTGACTTTAAAGGTCAGAGCAAGATTATAGAGAATCTCAAAGTATTTGTTACTGCAGCGAAGCAAAGAAATGAAGCAATTGATCATATTTTACTTCATGGCCCACCGGGTCTGGGTAAAACCACCCTGGCACATATCATTGCATACGAACTGAAAGTAAACCTTAGATCAAGTTCGGGACCAGTGCTTGATAAACCGGGAGACCTTGCAGGATTATTGACCGGACTTGAAGAGAATGATGTGTTGTTTATTGATGAAATACACAGACTTGCACCCATTATTGAAGAATATCTTTATTCAGCCATGGAGGACTACAGAATTGATATTATGATTGATAAAGGCCCGGGTGCAAGATCAATACAGTTAAAAATAAATCCATTTACTCTTATTGGTGCTACAACAAGATCAGGATTATTGACAAGTCCGTTAAGATCAAGATTTGGAATAACTTTTCTGCTTGAATATTATGATACGGAAAATTTAAAGAGCATTATTGAGAGATCAGCAGGAATTCTGGGAGTCCCAATATCAAAAGAGGCTTCTGAAGAACTTGCTTCAAGAAGCCGGGGTACACCAAGAATTGCTAATGCTCTTTTAAGAAGGGTGCGTGATTTTGCACAGGTTAAAGGAGATGGTAACATTGATGTTGAAATAACACAGTTTGCTTTGGATGCCATGAATATTGATAAATACGGATTAGATGAAATGGATAATAAGATCTTATTGACGATCATAGAAAAATTTAAAGGAGGACCCGTTGGTATATCAACAATTGCAACAGCGGTTGGAGAAGAAGGAGGGACAATAGAGGAGGTTTATGAACCATTTTTAATTAAAGAAGGTTATATTAAAAGGACCCCAAGGGGTCGCCAGGTTACAGAAATTGCCTATAAACATCTTGGAAAAAAAATGTTCGGTGATGGAGAATTAAAATTTTAAATTTATCTTTATCATTTGCATATTATGAAGGAATTAATAAAATCAACAGGTATTATCTTGATTCTTATTGGAATAGGTATGCTTACTTATTCATTCCTGAATCAACAGACTACAAATACGTGGTTGATCATTAGTGCATTGCTGGTCGTTTTCGGACTATTATCTTATATAGTCACGAATAAATATATTGTATGAGAAAATTATTCTGGGAGAACAGGAAGGAATTTTTGGATGATTCAATTATAAAGATTACCAATTCTTATCAGTGCGGTTTCATTCAGAATAGCTATTTTTCTGCCATTAAGATCAATTAGTTTATCCTGTTTGAATTCGGATAATAGGCGGATGACCGATTCTGTAGCTGTCCCAACTATATTTGCCAGTTCTTCTCGGGTAAGTGAAATCTGGAGGACATTATTTTTATCCAGACCAAAATCATTTTTAAGATGGATCAGGATTTCAGCAAGTCTCTCTCTGACTGTCTTTTGAGCAATATCTGTAATATATGAATTAGCCTCACCAAGTTCCCTGCAAGCAAGTTGCAATAATTCCAGTGCAAAGTTTCCATTGTTCTTTATCAGTTCAATAAAAACAGGCGAAGGAATAAAGCATACAAAGGCATCTTCAATAACCTTGGCTGTTGTACAGGCAAGCTCTTGGCTGAGAACAGAACGAAAACCGATAAGGTCGCCCTTTTTGGCAAATCTTATGATTTGCTCCTTTCCATCCACCCCGGTTTTATAAACTTTAATGATCCCTTTCTGTATACAATAACAACCATTGATTCTGCTTCTTTCCTGATATATGACTGATCCTTTCTTATAAACTTCTGAGCTATTTTCAAGATCGATTTTCTCAAGATCTTCTTCTGTCAGATATTTAAATATTGATGAAGATCTGACAAGGCAATCATCAATGGAAGTTATTCGGGAATTGGTTTTCATAATCTGCAAAAAATAAGTAAATAAACAGACCTGAAAGAATAAAGAAATCAAAAATAATAAATACCTATTTTTGTAAAATTAATTAAAAATTTATTTAAAGTCATGAAAGAGTCAATAATTGCAAAATGGGTTGATGGAATGGCATTTGAAGCAGATGTTATGGGACATAGGATAATGATTGATGCAGATCCTGAATTTGGTGGTAAAAATAAGGGACCTAAGCCTAAACCATTCATGCTTGTTGCACTTGCAGGATGTACAGGGATGGATGTGGTTTCATTACTTAATAAAATGAGGGTGGATTTTAAAAAGATGAATGTTTTGGTTGAAGGAGAGCTGGCGGAAGAACATCCGAAAAAGTATGAAAAAATGCTGGTTGTTTTTCAGATAACAGGCCGGAATATTGATCGAAGAAAAGTTGAAAAAGCTGTTGCGTTAAGTGCTGAGAGATATTGTGGTGTAACTGCAAATTATAAATTGTCTATGAAAATTGATTATAGAATTGAGGTTAATGAAGAATAAGAAATAACATATTAAAATGATGAAATGAACTGATCAAGAAAACGCTTATCATTTTCAAAATAAATACGTAAGTCATTGATCTGATATTTTAACATTGCAATTCTTTCAATACCCATCCCAAATGCATAACCAGTGTATTTGACAGGGTCAATACCGCAATACCTGAGAACATCCGGATCGACCATGCCACAGCCCATTATCTCAAGCCAGCCTGTATATTTGCAGACATTACAACCTTTACCATTGCATATGCTACATGAAATATCCATCTCGGCAGAGGGTTCAGTAAATGGAAAAAATGAAGGACGAAGACGAATAGTAGTCTCGTGGCCGAAAAGTTCACGGGCAAAGAATAATAAAGCCTGTTTCATGTCAGCAAAAGAAACTCCTTCATTAATGTATAAACCTTCAATTTGATGAAAAATACAATGAGCCCTTGCAGATATCGCTTCATTTCTGAAAACCCTTCCGGGAGCAATAGTACGAATGGGAGGTTTTTGACTTTCCATTACCCTTACCTGTACAGAAGAAGTATGTGTTCTTAAAAGTATATCAGGATCCTTACGGATGAAAAGCGTATCTTGCATGTCCCTTGCAGGATGATCTTTAGGAAAATTTAAGGCACTGAAATTATGCCAGTCATCTTCTATTTCCGGGCCTTCAGATACAGTAAAACCCAATCGGATGAAAATGTCAATGATCTCATTCCTGATAATTGTAACAGGATGCCTTGAACCAAGAGGAATGGGTTCACCGGGTAAGGTAAGATCAATTTCGCCGGAAGAGATATCTTCAAATTCAAATTTTGAAGTAATCTTGGATAACTTACTGTTAGCAAGATTTTTAACATCATTAAGCTTCTGACCAATCAATTTCTTGTCCTCAGGTGGAATAAGTTTGAATTCTTCAAATAATTGAGCTATTAAACCCTTTTTACTGAGATATTTTAACCTGAATGCTTCTGTATCTTCTTTAGAAGTTGCCTGAAATGATTTGATTTCATCAATAAGATGATTTATCCTGTCAATAATCATAAATAAATGTTTGAAAAATCAGCAACAAATCTAAGAAAAATTAGTTTTGCCAAAGATTTAGATAAAATATTAATCGATGCAAAAGAATGTTATCGCAATAACAGGTTCTACAGGTTTTATTGCAAGTCATTTGATGAAAGAACTGAAAGAGTATGAATTTATTAAAATCACAAGAGAAGACTTTAAACGAGAACAAAAAGAATTAAAAGAAAAGATTAGAGATTCAGAGGCAGTAATAAATTTGGCGGGTGCACCTATTATTAAAAGATGGACAAATAGAAATAAAAAGGAAATATTTGATAGCAGAATAGAAACAACAAGAAAAATAAGAAAGGCAATCCAAAAAATTAATAAACCCATTCATTTATTATCTGGTTCAGCAATAGGCATTTATGACGAAAAGGGAGAACATACTGAAGCGAGTAATAAATATTCAGATGGATTTTTGTATGAAGTAATTTATAATTGGGAAAAAGAAGCAACAGGAGAAAATAAGGGTATATTAAATCCTACAATTCTAAGAATAGGGATTGTTCTGGCAAAAGATGGAGGAATATACCGCACAATGCGGCCATTTTTTAAGAATAGTTTGGGAGGGAAAATTGGTACAGGGAAACAATGGATGTCATTTATACATATTGTTGACCTTGTTAATGCAATAAAATTCATAATGGAAAGGAATATCAGGGGAGTAGTTAATATTACAGCACCAGATCCTGTAGAAAATAAGAAATTTACACAGGTAATGGCTCAATTGATGAAAAAACCTGCATTCCTGACTATACCCAATTTTGCGCTAAGATTGATATATGGTGAAGGAGCAAGTGTTATTTATACAGGACAGAAGGTTATTCCTGAAATATTGATAAAAAATGGATTTGAATATAAATTTCCGGGTATTGAAGCGGCCTTAATGGAAATCATTAAAAATAAGGAGAATTGAATCAAATCAGACAATTATTCGGGCAGACAGCAGTGTATGGATTGGGGACGGTAGTGCCACGATTATTGAATTATGTAATACTTACACCTTTTTTTACGAGAATCTTCGGTCTCGGAGAGTATGGAGTAGTTACAGAATTGTATGCATATGTTGTTTTCCTCATGGTGATCCTTACCTATGGAATGGAAACAGGATTTTTCAGATATGCTGAGCATGAAAAATATAAGGCAGATATATTTAGCACAACACTGATATCACTTTTATTAACATCATCGCTCTTTATAGCAACGATTTGGATTTTTGCACAGCCAATTGCTGATACTTTAGGCTACACGAATAACAGGGAATATATAATAGAGATTGGTTTAATTGTTGGTATTGAAGCTTTTACAGCTATCCCATTTGCACGGTTAAGACAAAAAAATAAAGCACTCAGATTCGCAACAATAAAGATTGCAGGTGTCTTATTGAATATTTTATTGAATTTCATTTTTCTGTTTATTATACCAAAATTTAACCTGCACCTGAAATATCATTTTATAGCATATATTTATTCACCTGCCATTGGTGTCGGGTATGTTTTTATATCTAATCTGATGGCTAGTATTTTTACATTGATATTGCTTTTAAATGAAATATTTAAGATTAAAATAGTTTTTAACAAAAAATTGTGGACGGAAATGATTGTTTATTCGTTGCCGCTATTAGTTGCAGGACTTGCAGGAACTGTAAATGAAACATTGGACAGAATATTATTAAAACATTTGATATCAGTAGAAGACAGACCTCTTGAACAACTTGGTATATATGGAGCTAATTATAAAATAGCGGTTTTGATGCAATTATTTATTCAAATGTTCCGGTTTGCAGCTGAACCATTTTATTTCTCAAAGGTAAAGGAAAAAAGATCATCAGAACTATTTGCTGATGTAATGAAATACTTTGTTATTGCCTGTATGCTAATATTTCTGTTAGTTACGCTATATCTTGAAGTGTTCAAATATTTTATTGGGAAGGAATTTCATACAGGACTTCATATCGTACCAATTATAATTTATGCAATTTTTCTACTGGGTGTTTTCTTTAACCTGTCAATATGGTATAAGCTTAATAATATGACAAAATATGGTGCAATGATTACAATTATTGGGGCATGCATTACATTTATGATAAACTGGTTGTTTATTCCAAAATACGGATATATCGCATCGGCGTGGGCTCATTTTTGCTGTTATTTAAGTATGGTATTCATTTCTTATTTTTTAGGAAGGAAATACTATAAAATACCGTATAAGATAAAAAGAATAACGGTTTATGCAGTTATACCGGTGGTTATATATATCATTGCAGACTGGATTGATATACAGGTAATAGGATTAAAATTGTTAATGAATACGGGATTTTTGATAATATATATGTTTATTATCATTGCGTTAGAAAGAAAAAACATTAAAGAAATGTTAATAAGATAGTGGGTTTTAAGATCGTTTAAAATAAAATTACAGAGGATTTGATAAATTATTAAATTCACATCAGTACAATACTGGAATCATTAATAAATAGGAACCCGAAAAACGAATAAAATTTTTATTAAAAAATGAAAGTAAAAATTGTAAATCATTCGGGGCATAGTTTGCCGGAGTATGGTACAGAAAAAGCTGCAGGTATTGATTTAACAGCAAATCTTGGAAAACCGGTCATATTGAAACCGTTCGAAAGAACGATTATACCAACAGGTATATATATTGAGCTACCGGAAGGTTATGAAGCACAGATAAGACCAAGGAGCGGTATGGCAATAAAGCATGGAGTAACTGTTTTAAATACTCCGGGAACAATAGATGCAGATTACAGGGGAGAAATAAAGGTGATCCTCATAAACCTGTCAGCAGAAGAATATAGAATAAATGATGGAGAAAGAATTTGCCAGATGGTCATTAGTAAACATGAGAAAGTGGAATGGATTGAGGTTGAAGCGATCAATGAAACAGGAAGAGGAGAAGGAGGATTTGGACATACAGGGAATAAATAAAAAAATAATAGAGTGATGGGAAAAATAAATGCATGTATAGGATTCATATTATTGATATCATTGGGATTATTTCAGGAAGGATGCTATAGCGGAAGGAAAATAGAAGAAAAGAAGAAAAAAGTTAAAATATTATGTGAATCGGAAAGAAGTGAATATCAATATGCATTGACTGAAGCAACCAAACAAAAGATTTTCGGAAACTTTAATGAAGCTATAGCACTATATGAAAAGTGTATCAAGGTAAATGAATTAAGCGATGTTGCTCATTATCAAATAGGTGGTATAAAAATGATGATGGGTGAATACGAAGATGCGAAGATACATACGAAAAAAGCAATTGAAATAGAGGAAAGAAATTTCTGGTATATGATGCAACTTGCACAGCTATATAATATTGAAAATCAAATTGATAGTTTAAAATTAACGTATGAAAAAATAGTTCAGTACTGGCCTGAAAAAATTGAGATAAAAATTGACCTTGCTAAAATTCTTGTTGAAGATGGTGAATATGAAAAGGCAATGAAGATATTGAATGGGATAGAAAGTGAAAAAGGTATTTCTGAGCCGGTTTCATTATTGAAGGAACAAATATTTGTTAAAACAGGAAGAAAAGAACAAGCAATCGATGAATTAAAAAAGCTTATTGATCTTATGCCGGAAGAAATCAGATATATGGGGATACTGGCAGAACTTTATAATTCTATGGGTAAAAACAGGGAAGCTGAGGAGCTGTATGAAAAAATATTTAGCATTGATCCGGAGAATACACTCGCCTTATTATCATATTCAGAGTTTAAGAGAGAACAGGGTGAGAAAGATGAACAATTTCAAATACTTCAAAAAGTATTCAAATCGAAAACCATAACACTGGATCAAAAATTAAAGATTTTGATTGATTATTTAACGGATGATGTGGAATTTGAAAATCAAAAAAATGAGATTAAAGGATTAATCGATATACTGCTTGAAGATTACCCGGATAATTATAAAGTAAGAACCGCTTACGCTGATTACCTGGTAAAAGTAGATAAATATGAGGAAGCCCTGAAGGAGTATGAATACGTATTGAATATAGAAAAAGGAAATTATTTTATATGGGAACAGACTTTATATATTGAAAATGTATTGGGGAATACAGAAAAGATATACAGGAAAAGTGGAGAAGCTTTAAAGTATTTCCAGGAAAAGCCCATGCTTTATTTATTCAGAGGAAATTCGGCAATGTGGTTGAATAAAAATGAAGAAGCTGTAGATATATTGGAAAAAGGTATGAAAAAAGTAAAGAATAATAATCCATTGAAGCTTCAGTTTTATACATACCTTGCTGAAGCCTGTAATTCAACAGGAGATAACAAAAAGTCTGATGAATATTTCGAACTTGCACTGGAAATGGATAAAAATAACTTGTTGCTGTTGAATAACTATAGTTATTATTTGTCGTTAAGAGAAGAAAAACTCGATATCGCTGAAAAGATGAGCAGAAAGACAATAATCACGGAACCTGAAAATTCAACATATCTGGATACATATGCATGGATTATGTTTAAAAGAGGAAATTATAAAAAAGCCAGTGAATATATTGAAAAATCCATTGCATCAGGGGGAGGAGAAGATGCGGAGATACTTGAGCACTACGGTGATATTCTTGAAAAACTGGGAAAGAAAAAAGAAGCAATAAAATATTGGAAATTATCATTGGAAAAGGGAAATAAAAGGGAAGAGATTGTAGAGAAAATAAGAAACGCTCAAGAGAATGAATAACAGAGGAATTCAAATCATATTCTTTTGTTTTGTTTTAATACTTGCCGAATGTAAAACAAAAGAAAAGATTGTAGAGCGGAAAATCTATCCTGATCTTAGTACAGAAGAATTAGAAACATTGATTTCCAGAGAAACAAATGAAATAAATACACTTAAGCTAAGAAAGATTCATTTTGTGGTAAATATTAATGATGAAAAGTATGATCTAAATGGTACAATTGGTATCATTAAGGACAGCATTATTGTAATGTCTTTAGTACCATTGTTGGGATACGAAATAGCCCGAGTATATTGTACAGAAGATGTGCTGATAATTATTGATCGTAAGAATAAAAACATATACCAGGGAAGCATTAAAGAACAACTAAAGAAATTTAATTTGAATGGAGATTATAGTTTTATACAGGAATTGTTGTTAAATCAAACAGTTATATATGATTTATATATGAAAGATGCTGTTTATGAGAAAAATACAATAAGAGAAGGCAATTATTATTATTATACTATTAAAACATTTAAAAATGATGTGATCGTATCAAGGCAGAGATTAAAAATAAGGGCAGAGGATTTTTTAAATGAGAACATGATGTTTGTAGATTATTTAATAAACAGAAGATTAGTAATTAATTATAGTGATTTTCAAGATGTTGAAACATTTGTTTTTCCAAAAATGATCGAAATAAGTATGATAGATGGACAGAAAGTTACAAAAATTGCGATTAACATAGGAAATATAGAAATAAACAGTGAAATAAATGCAAAAATGAAACTGCCGGATAATTATAAACAGATGGAATTATCGATGGATTGAATGAAATGAATCAGTGTATGATTAAAAAATAAAGTTTGGAAGTATCGTTCTATTGTAAGATATACAAATAGTTAGATACTAAAATCAAAAGTTTTATCGAATAACAAAAATAAATGTAATTTGATAAAGGAATGTCCAAAGAATCCTTTAAATATGGGATATATTTTATATTGATTTTACAGATCATTTTACTCAATAATAGTTTTGCGCAAACAAAAGAAGAACTGGAAAGAAGGAAACAAAAAAATCTGGAAGAAATAGAATATACTTCTAAACTGTTAAGGCAGACACAAAATACAAGAATAACGAATATTAGTCAGATAAGAATTATAAATAAAAGGATTTTATTAAGGGATCAGCTCATATATTCAATACAACAGGAAGTGGACCTGTTGGATGAGGAGATAAAAGAGAAAAATGAACTGATTAGCAGCATGGAAAATGATCTGGAAAAAATAAAAAAGGAATATGAAAAGCTGATCATCTTTGCATACCGAAATAAAAATAAATATCAAAAGATGATGTTCATTTTCGCTGCGGAGAATTTTAATCAGGCATATAAAAGAATGAGATATGTACAGCAGTTTACAAAATTTAGAAGACAACAGGCAAAAATGATCAGGGATATGCAGGAAAACATTGCTGATGAAATAAATAAGCTGGAAAATAAGAGGGAAGAGAAGACAAAACTAGTGGAGGATAAAATTGCAGAAAATTTGAAGTTGCAAGATGAAAAATATCAGAAAAACAGGATTGTAGCTCAATTAAAAAGAAGGGAAAGTGAATTTAAAAAGGAGATTGAGAAAAAAGAAAGAATGAATGAAAGAATAGAAAAAGAAATTGCTGAAATCATTGCTGCAGAAGCAAGAAGAATGAAGGAGACAAGCCTATATAAACAGCTTACACCTGAAGAAAAGATTATATCGGACAATTTTATGGAAAATAGGGGAAGGTTACCATGGCCTACAGAGAGAGGAATTATAACGGATAATTTTGGATACCATCCTCATCCTGTAATACCAGGAATTACTATTAATAACAACGGGATTGATATTACAACAGTTGAGGGAGCAGAGGCAAGGGCATTGTTTGATGGAGTGGTGAGTAAAGTTTTTGCAATTTTAGGTGGGAATTATGCTGTGATTATCAGACATGGGAACTTTTTAACGGTATATCAAAATCTGATTAATGTTAAAGTCAAGAAAGGTGATCAGATAAAAATGAAACAGCCTATTGGTACAGTATATACAGATAAAGAAACACAAACAACAGTGTTACATATTGAAATTTGGAAGGAATTGGAAAAACAAGATCCTGAAGAATGGATAACAAAAAATTAGTTAGATAAAAAAGAAGTATCTAAAAAAATAGAAAAAAAAAGTAACCTTTTTGATTATTTTAAGTATAACGAGATTATCTGTTATTTACAATTCATGAAAAGAGAAATTAATATTACATCACGAATTGAAAATTTAAGGGAAGTCGAAAAACTGATCGATGAGGTTACGAATGAATGTCAGTTAAGTTCGGAGAAGTATGGAAATGTATTTATTGCAACAATTGAAGCAGCAAATAACGCAATACTTCACGGAAATAAACTGGACGAAGAAAAAGATGTCAATATAAAATTTAAATGGTCAAAAAAGGAATTAAACCTTACGGTTATTGATCAGGGGAAAGGATTTGATTATCATAATGTACCCGATCCGACAGCACCTGATAATGTTGAAAAGGTTAATGGCAGGGGAATATTCCTGATGGAGAAATTATCAGACAAAATTGAATTTAACAAGAATGGAAGAGTTGTTAATTTAACTTTTAACCTTTGAGAATTGGCTATCCTGTTTTATGCTAAGAATACTTCATACAGACTCTCCGGAAGAAGAAAAATCAGAAGTTGGATAAAGAAAGTTATTGGTACCAATAAAAAAGAAAGAGGAGAAATCAATATAATACTTACGAATGATGAGTATATTCTGGAATTGAACAGAAAATTCCTGGGAAGAGATTATTATACAGATATTATAACATTCGATTATTCAAGTAAAAATATGATCTCGGGAGAACTGTTTATTAGTATGGAAAGAGTAAAGGAAAATGCTGAAAAATTTGAGGTTGGTGTTGAGGAAGAATTAAAAAGGGTGATTATTCATGGAATATTACATTTGTTGGGGTATCGGGATCAAAAAAAAGAAGAAAAGATAATCATGAGAGAAATGGAAGAGAAATGTATGAAGATGATCAAATAAAAGATAAAAAGGTCTGAATAAATTATTTTTTAAATGTAAATTGTGAAAGAGTATGATATCATAGTAGTTGGTGCAGGTCATGCAGGAAGTGAAGCAGCGGCAGCAGCATCAAATCTTGGTTCAAGTGTATTATTGATAACAATGGATATGACTAAGATTGCGCAGATGTCATGTAATCCTGCAATGGGTGGTATTGCAAAAGGACAAATAATCAGAGAAATAGATGCAATGGGAGGATATAGTGGAATAGTAACGGACCATACAATGATTCAATTTAGAATGCTGAACAAGTCAAAAGGTCCTGCAATGTGGAGCCCAAGAGCACAATGTGACAGGATGAAATTTTCAATAAAATGGCGGGAAATGCTTGAGAACACTAAAAATCTGGAATTCTGGCAGGATATGGTTACAAGATTGATTATTGAAAAGAATGAAGTTAAGGGTGTCGTTACAATGATGAATGTAAAGTTTTATGCGAAGGCTGTTATTTTAAATAATGGAACTTTTCTGAATGGACTGATACACATAGGAAGAAATCAAGTGAAGGGCGGACGTGTTGGAGAACCTCAATCGTATGGAATTAGTGAACAATTAGCGGATTTAGGATTAGAAGTAGGACGAATGAAGACAGGAACACCACCTAGATTGAATGGGGATAGTATTGATTTTTCTAAAATGACTGAACAGAAAGGGGACAAAGAAGGAAGAAAATTCTCATTCCTTGATTATAAAAATGATTATTTAAAACATATAAGCTGTTGGATTACATACACAAATCCTGATGTACACAAAATATTGGAAAAGGGTTTTAAGGATTCACCATTATATGCTGGAATCATTAAGAGTATAGGGCCAAGATATTGTCCGAGCATTGAAGATAAAATTGTCACCTTTGCTGATAAAGATAAGCATCTTTTATTTATTGAACCGGAAGGGATCAATACGAAAGAATATTATTTAAATGGGTTTGCCAGTTCTCTGCCGCTCGATATCCAATGGAAGGCAATAAGGAAAATAAAGGGATTGGAAGAAGTGAATTTATTCAGACCGGGATATGCAATAGAATATGATTATTATCCACCAACACAATTAAAACATACAATGGAGACAAAAAAGATAAAAAATCTTTATTTCGCGGGACAGATAAATGGAACAACAGGTTATGAAGAAGCAGCAGCACAGGGATTGATCGCAGGTATAAACGCTCATTTAAAAATAAAAAACAGAGAAGAGTTTGTTTTAGGCAGGGATCAGGCATATATTGGAGTTCTTGTTGATGACCTTGTAACAAAGGGTGTAGATGAACCATATAGAATGTTTACATCAAGAGCAGAATACAGGATATTGTTAAGACAGGATGATGCGGATGAAAGATTAACGGAATTATCATATTCAATTGGGTTGGCAGATAAAAAAAGGATGAGTTTGGTGAAGGAAAAAATTAAATATAGAAATCAAATCATTGATATATTGAAGAAAGAAAGTATCGCACCCGAAATCATAAATGAGAAATTGAAAAGACTGAAAACCAATGTAATAAAACAAAAAATTAAAAGTTATGATTTAATAACAAGACCACAAATTAAAATATATGATTTATTGGATGAAATCCCTGAAGTAAAAGAATTGATAAACAAGATCAGGAAAGGAAAAGAAGAGATAATAGAATCCGCAGAGATAAATATAAAATACAAGGGTTATATAGAAAGGGAGAAAAAATTGGCAGAAAAATTGAAAAGGCTCGAAAATATAAAGATTGATGAAAATATTGATTATAGAAAAATGATGTCTATTTCAACAGAAGCGAGACAGAAATTAATGAAAATAAAACCTGTAACAATCGGACAGGCAAGCAGAATAAGCGGAGTATCACCGGCAGATATAAGTGTACTTTTGATATATATGGGCAGGTAATGTTCCACGTGGAACATTCGTGAATGAAGGTTCAAAAAACAAAATATAAAAGTGTATATATGAAATATAAAGAATTCACGATAAACGGTAAAATTGTTGATGTTTTTAATAGAAAAATTATCCAGGGAGAAATACATGTGATCAATGGGAAAATTGATAGAATAAATGAGACCGGAAAACAAGTGAATAAATTCATTATCCCGGGACTCATCGATGCACATGTTCACATAGAAAGCTCCATGCTCATTCCTTCAGAATTTGCCAGGATTGCAGTAAGACATGGTACAATTGCAACTATATCAGATCCCCATGAGATCGCGAATGTATTGGGGAAAGAAGGCATAAGGTTCATGATCAGAAATGGGAATAAAGTACCTTTTAAGTTTTACTTCGGTGTACCATCATGCGTTCCGGCAACAAACTATGAAACATCGGGTGCGAAAATAGATTTGAATGATATCAAAGAACTGTTTATCCATGATAAATTAAAATATCTTTCAGAGGTAATGAATTTCCCAGGTGTCATTAACAAGGATAAAGAAGTTATGGGGAAAATTGATCTGGCAAAGGAAATGGATAAAAACATTGACGGACATGCACCAGGTTTGAGGGGAAAGGATCTGGAAACATACATTTTTTCAGGAATTACTACGGATCATGAATGTACAGACATAGATGAGGCCAGGGAAAAAATATCAAAAGGAATGAAAATTTTAATCAGGGAAGGAAGTGCAGCGAAAAATTTCGATGAACTTATTCCGTTAATGAAAGATCATCCGGATGATATGATGTTATGTTCAGATGATCTTCACCCGGATGATTTAATTAAAGGGCATATAAATTTACTGATCAGCAAAGCATTAAAGGCAGGGTATGATATTTTCGATATCATAAGAGCTGCATCAGTCGTTCCGGTACTTCATTATAATTTGGATGTTGGTCTGTTGAGGGAGGGTGACAGAGCAGATTTTGTTGTCCTGAACGATTTAAATAATATGATTGTGAAAGAGACATATATTAATGGGATACCGGTTTTTAAAGATAATCGGACAATGATTGATCATATCAGGGAAGCGAAAACGAACGTTATCAATTGCAGGCCTTTGAATGTTCAGGATATCCTGGTTAGGGGAATAAATAATAAAATAAAAGTAATAGAGGTATTTGACGGACAATTGTATACAGGAAAACAAATAGTCAAAATGGATATACAGGATGGTTATATCAAAACAGATCCTGATAATGATATTTTGAAAATTATCGTTTATAACAGATACAGGCAATCTGTACCTGCTGTTGGATTTATCAGGGGATTTGGCTTGAAAAAGGGAGCTATTGCCAGTACAGTGGCACATGACAGCCATAATATCATTGCAGTTGGCATGAAAGATGAGGAAATTGTCAGAGCTGTTAATAGATTAATTGAAATAAAAGGAGGAATTATAGTATTTGATGGCACAACATATGATGAAATGAATCTCGATATTGCCGGATTAATGTCCAATGATGATGGAACATATGTAGCACAATTATACCAAAGACTGAATGAAAAGGTTAAAATGCTTGGATCCCCATTGAAAGCTCCATTTATGACACTTTCTTTTATGGCACTGCTTGTCATTCCTGAACTGAAAATAGGAGATAAAGGACTGTTCGATGTTTCTGAATTTAAGCCAACAAATTTGTTCATAGATGAATAATCATAATGTTTGAAAATCCACATATTGATTATCTTAAATCGCTTATTGAAGTGGTACCGGAAAAACACGGTATATATCAGTTTATTAATGATCAGGGAGAGATTATTTATATCGGAAAAGCCAGAAACCTGAAAAAAAGAATATCATCTTATTTTACTAAAGGAAGACTTGAAAATAATAAACTGAAAATACTTGTCAGAAAAATTGCAGATATCAAACATTTTATCGTTTCTGATGAATCTGATGCGTTGTTGCTTGAAAATAACCTGATAAAGAAACATCAGCCCAGATATAATGTAATGCTGAAGGATGATAAGACTTTCCCTTGGATATGTGTAAAAAATGAACCATTTCCAAGAGTATTTATGACACGTAATGTGATCAGGGATGGTTCTGTATATTATGGACCCTATACTTCGGTTATGATGGTGAAAACATTACTCGAATTAGTCCGTCAACTATTTCCTTTAAGAACCTGTAAACTGAATCTTACAGAAGAGAATATAAAGAACAAAAAATTTAAAGTTTGTCTTGAATATCATTTGGGAAATTGTAAGGCACCGTGCGAAGGATTACAAACACGGGAGGATTATGAGGAATCAATAACTCAAGTACATCAGATACTAAAGGGAAATATTGTTCAGGTTGTTGAACACCTTAAAGAAATGATGGATTCTTATTCAAAGGAATTAAGGTATGAACAGGCACAAATAATAAAAAATAAGATAGAAATACTTGAAAAATACAGAAGTAAGTCAACTATAGTAAATACTAAAATCAATGATGTAGAGGTATATTCGATAACAGATGGGGAGAATGCGGCCTATGTAAACTATTTGAAGGTTATTGATGGTGCAATTATCCAGACTAAGACACTTGAATTGAAAAAAAAATTAGACGAATCTGTTTCAGAACTGTTAACAATGGCCATTATTGAAATGAGGCAAAGAACCGGAAGCCAGACAAGAGAAATTATCGTTCCCATAGAAATTGATATACCATTTCCAGGCATCAAAATCACAGTACCAAGGCAGGGTGATAAAAAACACTTGTTGGAACTGTCGGATCGGAATGCAAGGTTTTATTTAATGGAAAGAAAAAAACAGAAGGAATCGGCAAAGTCCGAAATCAGACAGTCAAGGATTTATAAGGCATTGATGAAGGATCTTCGTCTGGTGGAAAAACCTGATCATATAGAATGCTTTGATAATTCCAATATCCAGGGCAAAAATCCGGTTGCTGCATGCGTGGTGTTTAAAAATTTAAAACCAAGTAAAAGAGACTATCGTCATTTTAATATAAAGACTGTTAGTGGACCAAACGATTATGCCTCTATGGAAGAAATCATCTACCGCAGGTATAAAAGAATGATAGATGAAAAACAATTATTGCCAAATCTTATTATTATAGATGGTGGTAAGGGACAATTGAGTGCAGCCGTAAAAAGCCTTGAAAATATTATCTAATGTATTTAAAAAGAAAGAAAATTATGGAAATTATTGTCTTAGTAACTTTTTTTATTGTATTTCTTATTATTTAAATTGTTTCATTTAGCTATATATTTTATTGTGTTTTTTT
>CAZGOR010000005.1:16903-36841 GCA_964527875.1 uncultured Bacteroides sp.
AAACGGCAGTAATAGGTATAGCTAAAAGACTGGAAGAAATATATTTTACAGGTGATTCCGTACCCCTATATATTGATAAAAATTCTGAAACACTTAAACTGATACAACAAATCAGAAACGAGGCTCACCGGTTTGGCATCAACTTTCATAGAGACAAGAGGTCAAGATCAATGTTATTATCGGAACTTGATAATATTAAAGGAGTCGGGGAAAAATCAAAGGAGATTTTATTAACGGCTTTTGGTTCAGTGAAAGCTATTAAAGAAGCTGATAAACAGGAAGTTATTGAATTAATAGGAAGAAAACGGACTGAGATCCTGCTGACATGGCTTGAGAATTAAAAGCATAGTTCATTTATTTCTTAAGACAACGTAATTGACAAGAGCAATCAAAGACTCTTTGGCTGCACTATCCGGAAAATCTCTGATCAGTTCAAGAGCATTATCTTTATATTCATTCATCTTTGCCGTTGAAAATTCTATTCCATGGTTCATCACCGCAAAATCTATAACCTCCTGAATTTTCTTGACATTATTTTTATTTCTCTTCATTGTTTTGATAATTTGGATTTTAGCCTTAGGATCACCGTTTTCCAGTGCGTGAATAAGAGGTAATGTAAATTTTTTCTCCTTAATATCATTACCTGTTGGTTTACCGATGATACCTTTTTTCTGATAGTCAAACATATCATCCTTGATTTGAAATGCCATACCCACGTTTTCACCGAACTTTTTCATGTGTTCAACTGTGCTTTTATCCGCTCCGACAGAATGTGCACCGGAGGCTGTGCAAGCAGCGATGAGTGTTGCTGTTTTCATTCTGATAATATTGAAATATTCCTCTTTATTGATATTCAGCTTTCTGGATTTTTGAATCTGTAATAACTCTCCCTCACTTATTTCCAGGACTGCTTCTGAAACAATACTCAGTAGATCATATTCATGATGATCGACAGAGAGGAGTAAACCCTTGGCAAGGAGATAATCCCCTACAAGGATGGAAACCTTAGATTGCCATAAGGCATTGATTGAAAAAAAACCACGTCTTTCATAACTCTCATCAACAACATCATCATGAATAAGAGTTGCTGTATGAAGCAGTTCAATAAAACTTGCAGCATGATAAGTAGATTCACTGATGTTACCTAACATTTTAGCGGTAAGGAAAACAAATAAAGGCCGCATCTGTTTGCCTTTTCTGCGGAGAATGTAATTTGTTATCAGATTGAGTAAAGGCACATTACTTTTCATGGAAGACCTGAAATGTCTTTCAAACATTTTCATTTCTTCTTTAATCGGTTGACGAATATCTTCAAGTAATGACATCTATAAACTATTTGTGAAGAAACAAAGGTAAAAATATTAAAGAATTACATGGTGCGTGAACGAAATTTCTGCATTGTTTATGTTTACTGATTTGCGTTTTTTCAGGTACAAATCATGATGATGATACATCATGAATATCACGACACAATAGATATTTATATATTTGCATTTGTATTAAGTAAAATAAAGAATAGATGAAATTTGAAAAATTAAATCCGGAACAATTAGAAACAGCAGCCAACATGCTGAAAGCCATTGCCCATCCGGTTAGAATAGCCATTCTGGATAAGCTTGAAAATGGTAAAAGACTTTCAGTAACAGAAATTCATGAACAGTTGCAAATAGAACAATCCACTACCTCACATCATCTTGGAATTCTCAAAGATAAAGGAGTACTTGCATCAACAAGAAAAGGTAAAAATACCTATTATTACCTGAAACATCAGGATCTCAGCAATATCATCGATTGTGTCAGTAAGTGTGCATGTATATAATACCATTAATTAATCAATAATATTGTGAAAATAAGAGTAACGAAAGAATTTACTTTCGAAATGGCACATGCATTATGGAACTATGATGGTCCATGCAAAAATATACATGGACATTCATATAAGTTATATGTAACCGTAAGAGGAAATACCATTGAAGATAACACAGACACAAAAATGGGTATGGTGATAGATTTTTCCGAATTAAAGAAAATCGTAAAAAAAACTGTTATTGATTATTTTGATCATTCTGTAGTGATCAATTCAAAAGCCGGAAATCCTGTCATCAGCAATGTAAAAAAAATGTTTGATAAATTCTATATTGTTGATTATCAGCCGACATGCGAAAACCTTGTCTCACATATGGCAAAACTGCTGATAAACAAATTGCCTGATGATATTGAATTATTCTCTCTGAAATTATGTGAAACAGCAACTTCCTATGCTGAATGGTATGCTTCTGATAATCAATAAATAATATCTTCAACAATACATATGAACACACAAAAAAAGGTATTTTTTCTTGATGCTTATGCACTGATTTTCAGGGCATATTATGCATTTATCAATCGGCCAATGTTTAATTCCAGTGGATTAAACACATCTGCTATATATGGATTTACAGTAACACTTGATGAAGTTATCCGTAATCAGAAACCAACTCATATTGCTGTTGTGTTTGATCCTCCATCACCAACTTTCAGGCATAAAATATATCCTGAATATAAAGCCAACAGGGAAGAAACTCCCGAGGATATTAAGAAATCATTACCCTATATAAAGAAAATAATTGAAGGATTCAACATTCCGATCATTGAAATTGATGGTTATGAGGCAGATGATGTGATAGGTACGCTTGCAAAACAAGCAGAAATCAAAGGATATAGCGTATTCATGATGACACCGGATAAAGATTATTCTCAGCTTGTGAGTGATAAGATATTTGTTTACAAACCACGAAAATCAGGTGAAGAAGCAGAAATATTAGGAGTAAAAGAGATTAATGAGATGTTCCAGGTTAATAATCCTGAGCAGGTTATTGATATTTTTGCCTTATGGGGAGATAGTTCGGATAATATACCCGGGGCACCTGGAATAGGAGAAAAGACAGCAAAAAAATTAATTTCAGAATTTAAAAATCTTGATAATATTTTTTTAAATGTTGAAAAACTTAAAGGGAAACAACAGGAGATCATAAAGAATTATTGGGAGCAGATTAAATTGTCACAGAAGCTGGTTACGATCGATCAGAATGTTCCGGTAATACTTGATGAAGAGAAGCTTTTTATAAAAGAAATTGAAAAGGATAAACTCAGAAAGATTTTTGAAGAACTTGAATTCAGGAATATTGCGAATAGATTATTAAACTCTGATGAGGATAAAACAGTACAGGAAAAGTCAAAACAAGGATCATTGTTTGAAGAGAAAGAAAACAACGGGCTTGCGGGAGCTACACACGGATTTGATACAATTAAAACAAAGGATCATAATTATTACTTAATTGACGATCAGAAAAGTATAAACGAATTGATTTCCAAACTCGCCGGACAGAAAGCTTTTTGTTTTGATACCGAGACAACCAGTATCAATCCGCTTGATGCTGAACTGATTGGAGTGGCATTTTCATTTAAGCAGGGGGAAGCGTATTACTTGCCGATGCCAGAAAAAAAAGATATGATAACGGATCGGTTAAAGGATTTCGAGGTATTATTTGAGGATCAAAATATGCTTAAAATCGGACAAAATATTAAATATGATATCCAGGTATTAGAAAATTATGGTATAAAACTGCGTGGGAAGATCTTTGATACGATGATCGCTCATTATCTTATTCAACCTGAGTTAAGGCATAATCTTGATTATATCGCAGAAAGCTATTTAAACTATAAGCCCGTTTCAATAGAAGAATTGATAGGTAAAAAAGGAGCTGATCAGGGAAATATGAGGGACGTTCCATTACATATCATAAAAGATTATTCATGTGAAGATGCAGACCTGACATGGCAGTTATATCTTTTATTGAGTGAAAAATTAAAAGAGTTTGACCTGGTTAATCTTGCAGAAAACATTGAATTCCCGCTCATCAGGGTATTGTCTGATATGGAGATCAGTGGTGTGCGAATTGATACAGATGCGCTGAAACAGTTTGGATATGACTTAAATACAGATATCTCAATGCTGGAGAAAGAAATATATGATCTTGCAGGTGAGACTTTTAATATATCTTCACCCAAACAACTGGGAGAAATTATTTTTGATAAGCTTAAGATTAGTTCAGATGTTAAGAGGACAAAAACAAAGATCTATTCAACAAGCGAGGATGTACTGGTTAAATTGTCGGGTCAACACCCTATCATTAATAAAGTACTTGATTACAGGACATTGAGAAAGTTGTTATCAACCTATGTTGAGGCCCTTCCAAAGATGATTAATGAGAAAACCGGGAATATCCATACCTCTTTTAATCAAGCTATTACATCAACAGGCAGGCTTAGTTCCAACAATCCAAATTTGCAGAATATCCCTTTTCGGGAAGAGAGAGGCCGGGAAATCAGAAAAGCATTTATACCAACAGATAACGATCATATTCTGCTGTCGGCAGATTATAGTCAGATCGAATTACGTTTGATGGCCCATATGAGTAAAGATGGTAACATGTTAGATGCTTTTAAAAACAATGAGGATATTCATCAGTCGACAGCAGCAAAAATTTTTAACATATCCGCAGATCAGGTAACCAGAGATATGAGAAGAAAAGCTAAAACCGCTAATTTCGGAATCATTTATGGTATTTCTGCTTTTGGACTTTCACAAAGGTTGAATATCCCACGTTCAGAAGCAAAGGAACTCATCGATGGATATTTTCGTTCTTATCCCGGTGTTAAAGAATATATGGAATATAGTGTAAGGATGGCAAGAGAAAACGGATATGTTGAAACATTAATGGGCAGAAGGAGGTATTTAAAAGATATCAATTCACATAATGCTTTTGTCAGGGGATTCGCCGAAAGAAATGCTATCAACGCACCTCTCCAGGGATCAGCTGCAGATATCATCAAAATAGCCATGATCAATATCCATAAAGAACTGATAAAGAAAAATCTGAAAAGCAAAATGATCATTCAGGTTCATGATGAACTGGTCTTCGATGTGTTCAGACCTGAACTTGATGAAATAAAAAGTACAGTCTTTCATGAAATGGAGAATGCATACCCTTTAGATGTGCCATTGGTGGTTGATTGTGGTGTTGGGGATAACTGGATTGAAGCACATATCTAAAAGTTATTCCACAACAGTAGCATGAGCATTTTCTTTATCATACCCGAGGATACTCAGGTAATGATTTGTATCTTTCAATAATTCTGCAGCTTGTAAGACTTCCTCGTCATCACTGATAGTAGATTCAATACCGCCCCACTGATAATAATACCTCTTAACGATTTCCTGTTTAAGTAATGAAGATATTTCATCCCTGAAATGATTCAGGTCTTTCTCATTATCATGTGCGAGTTTTTTACCAAGGGCAACAAATTCATCAGCTGCCAGATCATAATATTTCTCCTGTTTTGCTGTTTCAATCAATTGTTCTAAAGTTGATTCACTTTTTGTTGAATAGGTAAAATCACGATTAATAACATATTTCATGAAATCTTCATAGATCTTGTCAGTTATTTCAAAGTTTGGGGCAGGAGAAATAGAATCATGCAGGGATGCAAAAACTGTTGCATAATCAAAAATAACATTCTGTGTATAAAGGGAAATTGTAAACTGGCTTAAACTTTCGGGTGTGGTCTTGATGTCAGGTCTGATGCCACCACCATCATACACTTTACGGCCATTTTTAGTCTGGTATTCTGAAATAAGAGAGCCAGGAATAGATCCAACACTTCCATCTTCATTCCGGTTTGAATAGTCAAGTGCCTGGATACACCTTCCGCTGGGAATATAATATTTGGCAGTGGTAACCTTTAATTTTGTATTGTAAGCGAGATTCCTGGTAGTTTGAACAAGTCCTTTCCCGTAAGTCTGTTGTCCGACGATAATCCCACGGTCAAGATCCTGTACGGAACCAGCTACAATCTCGGAAGCAGATGCCGATATCCTGTTTACCATAACAGCAAGAGGTATTTTGGTGTCAACAGGTGTGCTCCGTGTTTTATAAACATAATCCCATTGGTTTACTCTGCCTTTTGTACTTACTATTTCCTGCCTATATTCAATAAATAAATTGGAAACATCGACAGCTTCAATGAGCAAACCACCGGGATTGCTGCGTAAATCAAGTATAATGCCTGATGGATGGTGTTCCTTTTTTAGCTCAATAAGTGCATCTTTAGCTTCTCTCGCGGCATCAGTTGTAAAATTAGAAAGTCTTATATACCCAATATGGTCATCAATCATTCCATAATATGGAACATTATTGATGTTGATTTTCTCCCTGATCAGTGTTTTTTCGATTTCTTTTTCAATGCCAATTCGCTTGATTGTAACTGTCACGCTTGTTCCCGGGGTACCTTTCAGATGATCACTGATATAACTGATTTCTTTGCCAATCATCGAAATCCCGTCAATAAAAAGGATTGTATCACCGGCTCTCAAGTCATTTTTTTCAGCAGGGAAATTCTTATAGGGTTCAGCAATGATGGCATAGTCACCGTTTCTTCTAATCAATGCACCAATACCGCCATATTGTCCGGTAGTTATAAAATTAAAATTTTCCTGATCCGATTCGGGAATAAAGGAAGTATATGGATCAAGTTCTTCCAACATGCCTTCTATGCTCGATTCAACAAGTTTTTCCGGATCCGTTTCATCAACGTAAAAAAGATTCAGTTCACGGAATAAGGCATAATAAATCTCAAGGCTCTTCACAAGTTTGAAATCATCGTTTTTGAAAGAAAGAAAAACAAATGAACTGCCAGTGAGAATTAAAAGAATAACAGAAATCGTAATGATTCTTTTTGTTCTGAATTTTTTCATATGACTATTGCTTTTTCTAAGAACAAACTAAAGATATATTTAAATCATGAAAAGTTGGAACAAATCATATGCCAAAGATGACAGAAACAGTATGTTATCGCAATCTAAAATCAATGGGAACGGTCCTCTGGAGTGTGGCGGGTACTCCATCAATCTTCCCTGGTATCCAGGGAGGAAAAGAATTTACCAGCCGGAGAGCTTCTTCATTAAAAGCATCAAGGTCCCCATGTACAATCTGTGGATCTTTCACCTGACCGGTTTCATCAACGGTAAATAATACCAGTACAGTTCCTTCCCTTCCTTGTTTCTCTGCTGTTTTGGGATATTTTAAGTTTTTATGGATGTACTTTTTTAATTCGGGAGGGCCACCTTTATACTGCGGTAAAACAATATATGGAAAATATTCTATTGCGGTGCCATCACGGTTATAACATTGACCTTCTATTAATTTGTTATTTTCATAAAGGTCTTTTCTGATCATCTGTGCGTTATCATAATACGTGATGAAATAACCATGTTTATCTCCCTTACTGTATTGTGCATCCATTTGTATTTTTCCTTCCTCGTCCCAGTTTTTCACTGGTCCGTCTAAAACACCCTCGTAAAAAGTCTGACGTGATTTCAGTTGTCCGTTCTCATACCATTCCTGAAATAAACCATGGAGATAATTGTTTTTGTATATACATTCCTGTTGTTTCTGACCGCTACTGAAATACCAGGTAAATTTCCCTTCCCTGTTATCCGGCCGTATAGATCGATATGTTCCTGTCATCTGAACCTGTCCGGAAAGATAATAATCGGTGACGTGGAAAAGAAAATCACCGGAATTGTCCATCGTAATGATTCTGTAATATTTTGCATTTTCTTTTGTTGATTGTTCCCATGCAAGATTGAAATACATGGTGTCGGTGAATGTCTGGGCAAAAGTTTTTGAAATACATGTAAGCAGGAAAAATATGAATAATAATGTTTTCATCGCTGATTAGAATAATTTGAGGTATCCTGACTTCTAAATTGATCAATAAACGTACCAATAATCTTTTTAATACTTTCTTCTATCTGCCGGAATGAATAGATCGTTCTGGGCAGATAGAGTAAAACGAACATTAATTGTAGATTATGAACAGACAGATATTGATATAAATCATGCTTATTGATTCTGTATGCTTCCCGCATTCTTCTTTTGATCAGATTCCGGTCGACAGAACGTTTGAAATTTTTAGATGGCACAATCACTGCAATTTGGGCTCGCCGATAATGATCTGTATTTGTTGTAATTTTCCAGTAAGTTTTCAAAGGCATCACTATGAAGGAATTACCTGAACTCACAAGTTCTCCAATAAGTCTTGTACTTTTTAAACGTTCGGATTTATTCAGTGAATTTCGTAACACTTCTTATAAGATTAAGAAAGACAAGAAATTAAAAAACACAAAATTAATTAAATCAGGTAAAAGAATCAGGTGTGATGATACAAAAATTCTTAAAATCACTGGATCGAATGCTATCCTTTGCATTTAAAAGGATGTGATTTTTCTATTTTGAATAAATGAATTCAAATGCTCTAGTAGTCAGATATTCTGCATTTGTGGGGGCGAATGAGTACCTACTTAATAAGTATTTTCTATTAAAGAGCTCGGGCTGTTATTTATTATTCTTGTTATGTTTCCTGATATAGAAATCAAGGGCCATTGTCATGGAAGGAGCTTCTGGCCTTGGTGCTTCAATATCAAGTCTTAAGCCGGCATCTCTGACCGCTTTTGCAGTAGACTCACCAAAAGAGGCAATCTTCATGTCATTTTGTGTAAAGTCAGGGAAATTCTTGAGAAGCGATTTGATACCAGATGGACTGAAAAAAACCAGTATATCGTAATCCAGTTCAGACAGGTCGGAAAGATCACAGCAGATTGTTCTGTAAAGAATGGCCTTTGTATACTTGATATTGTTGTTATTAAGGGCATTTGGAAGATCATCATTGTGTGAAGCAGAAAGCGGAACTAAAAAATACCCATCACTATGCTTATTTATAAGTTCCATCAGGTCTTCAATCTTTCCATTGCCGTAAAAGATCTTTCTTTTCCTGTATACAATGTATTTCTGAAGATAATAAGCTGTCGATTCAGATATACAGAAATACTTCATTGAATCGGGAACCGTAATTCTCATTTCTTCACAGATCCTGAAGAAATGATCGATGGCTTTTCTACTATTAAAAATAACTGCTGAATGCTTCAGGATATCGATCCGGTTTTGTCTGAATTCCTTGACTGGTAAACCCTCAACCTGAATGAAAGGCCGAAAATCAATCTGAAGACTATTTTTTTCGGCTAGTTCAAAATAAGGGGATTTTCCATTCTCAGGTTCAGGTTGCGATACAAGAATTTTCTTTATTCTCATGAAACTACACTTTTTACAAACCTGTTATAACCAGGAAGAAAAAAACTTGCAATATATCACAACAGGTAGAATTTCAAGGGTACAAAGGTATAAAATCAAATAAAATATTAAAACATCTTTTTTAATTATTATTTGAATTCCCCTGACAAACCGAAAAAGATATGCCATTACTGATAAAACTAAACCGATGATTATTAAATAAATACGTAGATTATCATGAACGTAGGCTATAGCAACAACAAGAGGGGTAAAATAAATACCAATATTTTTATAAATAAGGAATATTTGGTGCAGGTATTCTTTAAAATACTCCTGCCGGTTAAATATATAACCGGTAATAATTAAAAGAATATGTCTGATTAATAGTAAAGAAACCAGGATAACAGTTAGGCACAAATAGTACGGAAATGGTTTTAACTGAAGAGGATTTATATGGAAATGGTTTAAAGCCAGGTACATGAACAATCCACCGATGAAAATGAAATTGAGGTTAAGGACGAACGCAACCCTGCGGGCAAAAATATTCCGGTTTCTAAATTCTTTTTTTGAGAGCTGAAAGTTCCAGAATGATGTAACTGTATGATTAATAAATTTATGATAGAATAGTTTCAGCCAGGCCAGAGCGATCAGGCATACAATTAAGATACCCATGAGCCAGTCCGGACTCATATCGAATAAGGGTGTTTTACCATTGTTAATTCCAACATCATATTGTATTAATGAATTTATCTCAATGGTATTCTGGTATTGCTTATAAACAAGATGAGAGGAGTCTCTGGGGAAAAAATAATGGTCACCAAATTTCTTTAACGGGTGTTGATCTCTGATCAAATCAGTTTTATTTTCAAGAAGATAAGGAACTTTATCAGCTCCTTCTACAGTATGAATAGCATTGGGTTGACGCTCCTGGTATTGCATAATTCTGCTACTGACAGGGAATGTATCTTTTTTAATCTTTCCTTCTGTAGTAGTAAATGATGAAGAATCAGTCTTAGAAATAGTTTCAGCAGATATCGTATCCTTTTTCTCCGTAATTCCTGTTGAATCAACTGCATGAATAAGTGTATCCTGAGGATGAATGGAAAGAATTGTATCTTTCTGTAGAATGGTCGTATCCTGCAAAAGTATTTTTATTCCCGGGGATTCTTTACTGATCATCATTCCCTGTTTTTTGTATCAATGATGATGGTAACTGGCCCGTCATTGATCAAGAAAATCTTCATATAAGCACCAAAATCACCTGTTTGAATATCAATTCCAATATCCATTGATAATTGTCTGATGAATTTTTGATAGAGTGGAATAGCGATATCGGGTTTGGCAGCACGGATAAAAGATGGCCTGTTCCCCTTTTTAATACTGGCATGCAGGGTGAACTGGCTGATTACGAGAACCTCACCGTTTATATCCTTTACAGAAAGATTCATCATACCTGCTTCATCTTTGAAGATTCTGAGTCTGGAAATTTTACCGCTGAGCCATTCAATATCTTCAATAGAATCGTAATCTTCTATACCAAGTAAAATTAACAGACCTTCTCCAATTTGTGCTGTCAGTTTTTCTTCAATTTTAACAGATGCTTCTGAAACCCTTTGAATGACTGTTTTCATAATTACTGAAATACTATTTGCAAAGATAACATGAATTATTGGTGGTTGTTAACAGTTGAACAGTCTGTTTGATTAAAATCACTTTTAAAGGAATACCGGGTATTGATAATAGTCTGATAAAGATGAAAAATACAACCTGAATGAAAAAATTAACTATTTTGCAATTGGGTTAAAATTTAATTGGTGTATAATCATGAAAGAGCTGTTCGATATTGTATCCAAAAAAACCAGCAAGCTAACCACTGAGCTTTATAGTACTTCATTTTCAATGGGTGTCAGGATGTTAAATGCGAAATTCCGGGATCCTATTTATGGAATATATGGATTTGTAAGATTTGCCGACGAAATTGTTGATAGTTTTCATGATTTTGATAAAACTTATCTTTTACAAAGATTCAGGGAAGATACATATCATGCTATTAAACAGAAGATCAGTCTGAATCCAATCCTGAATAACTTCCAGCATGTTGTAAATAAATATAAAATAGATATCCAAATTATAGATCAATTCATGCATAGCATGGAAATGGACCTGTCTGAAAAAGATTATGACCGTGGAAAATTTGATGAATATGTCATGGGTTCAGCTGAAGTTGTCGGAGTAATGTGCCTTAAAGTATTTTGTGAAGGCGACGATAAATATTATTATGAACTGGAACCATATGCAATGAAACTGGGAGCTGCATTCCAGAAGATAAATTTTCTGAGGGACCTGAAGGCCGATTACCATCATCTGGAAAGGGCATATTTCCCGGGAGTAGATCTGGAGAAATTTGATGATGACATGAAAAAGAAGATTGAAGGTGAGATACAGGATGATTTTAATGAAGGGTATAAAGGTATCAGGAAACTTCCGAAAACAGTATCAATGGGTGTATATCTTTCATATGTTTACTTCCATTCAATTTTTCTTAAAATAAGAAAAATACCTGCTGCCAGAATCATGAATGAGAGAATCAGAATTACTGATTTTTACAAATATGTTTTACTCCTTGGAGCAATAATTAAATATAAACTTGGGATGATATGATAAATCCCGGATTGTTTTATTATGGATTTCCTTCGTATTCCCTGCATTTTTGATAAAACTCATATTCAATATTTTTTTCATTGTTAATAATTGTATAAAATTGATCCAGATATTTAATGACGTCTTTAAGTTCTCCTTTATCAATATATGGGGAATTTTCAATTAGTTCATAGATAGCGGGTTTTTTATCCATGAAGGTTTTAAAAGCAGCATGATAATCTTCTTTCGGACGACAATATCCCCAGAAGCGTCTTTGTCGGACATTTTCGATCCCGAGTTGTGGGGCAGGTACAGCATATGGAGCATTTACCAATCCGCACCAGTCAAAATCATACGGTACAGCAACCAGTGGTTTTAAGGGGTCTTTTCTTATAAGAACGATATTATGAAAGTGTTGAACCGACCAATCTGTATTACCAACCATATATTGAAAAACACAAAGTATCATCATTTTTTCCTTGTTGGTGCTTTCCTGATGTACATTTATTTCAATCTTTTCAGCATTATTTCGGGCTACCATCTGTTCAGTGGGCTCTAAAAAAAATCCGAATTTTGTAATTGGCTTTTTCTTTTCATTGATATCTTCATATGTTATCCTGGCTAATCTTACCTTGTAACTTTCTTCTGTGAAAAGGTTATATAATCTGTAAACAAGATATTCTTTGATCACAAATTGTTCGAATTGCTTGGATATGGAACGGCAATGTGTTACAAGTTTAAGAACATCCTGTCCTTCAAAGATTGTATTTCCGGTTTCTGGTTTTTTAAAATTAAGCCGTAACGGGGGGAAATTACAATTGACAGGCTCCCTGCGAAAATGTCCCCGGGTTCGGACCCTGAAAGGAAGAGTTATTTCCCGGTCGTCCGTATCTGAATAAGTAATTGAAGCATCATGATAGATCCTGTCGTCTCCTATATCCTTGAGAACTTCCTTCATATCAAAAGCAATTGTCATTTCAATCAATTCATCGGATTGAAATAATTTGGATGTGGGATTCAGACCAGGAGTGTTCGTTGGTTCCTGAGCCCGGGAAATTGTAAAGGGTGAAAGAAATAAACAAAGCAAGATGTTAATTGAAAAAACAATAAAAGTTTTTGTTTTTTTCATCATAATAAAATTTAGATAGTATTATAAAGAATTATAAAATTAAATACTGAATATTGACGCATTGTACAATTGAAAGAACTAAGTGATTGATTTATAGGTATACAGAGCTATAGCGAAATATGGTCCTGTAAAATTTTTTATAAATCATTTTCTAAAAAAAAAATCACATTACAAGTTACATTTTTCTTTGTTTCCACTTGAATCAAGGATATAAGTAATTCCATCTTCAATTAAGATAGCCTCCATAGAATACCCGTGTGTATAAAATGGGACATCCATAAAGTAAATCTTGTTATTAAATAATGTGGTGATTTCATCAACATTATTATGTCCGACAAAGGTCTTCGAGACATTATATTGCCGGAGGATCTGGTCTAACTTTTCTTCAGTAATTTGTTCGTATTGGGTATTATCTTCAAGATAACCCCTGTACCAGAACGGTCCTTTTACACCGAGCAATAGTTCTTTATTTTCTTTACCATATTTACGGTCTCTTTCAGGATGATTCAGGAAAAACCGGATCATCTCATTCAGTTCGTCCATACTAAGTTCAAGATCGGCAACTTCCGGGGATATTCCTGCGTGCACAAATAGTTTATCATCTATTTTAATGATCGTATTTTTTGTACGCAGCCATTGACCAAGAATGGTCTTTTTATTAAAAAGATAACTGTATGTAAGTCTTAATCTTTTGGTTAAATAAAAATATTTGTCATCTATATATAGTTGATTTTTCAATAGTACAAGTATTTCATGGTTGCCTAAAAGATAATGAACAAATCCCCCGGATTTAATTGCTTGGTGTTCAAGCTCATAAATTAACCAAAGTGCCTCAGTTACTTTATCCCCCCTATCAAAAACATCACCCAGAAAAAGGAGGTGTCCATCCTTCCAGATCCAGTTTAATTCTGAATCAATAACACGGTTTGACTGAAGAAATTTTACCAGGCTGTCATATCCCCCATGAATATCACCTATGATGAGGAGCTTGTTTATATTGTTAAATTGAGAAGGGTGAGAATCGGCAGTTTTCCATAATGGGTAATCCAGAACATCTTTTGAAAATCCATTCATGATAAAAGGTTCTGAGTCAACCCTGAAAGATTTAGTAAATTTTTTTGAAATATTCTTAACTGAATCATGAGACAGGTAAAAAGCAATGATTTTGTCATTATTTTTCCAGGTGATATATGGCCCGTCATGCAAATCAGGCAGGTTTTTCTCATATATGAGTTTGAGATATTTCGCAGCATCTGTATTGTTTGTCCTCACCGCCATATCATAGGCTGAGATGAAATCTTTATTTTTATGATTCAGATAGGCTCCATTTCGAAAAAGTGTTTTAATGATACCAACATCTCCATTAATTGCTGCATAAATCAGGGAATGGTTTCCCCCCTTATCCATAGCATTGATATTGGCATTGTAATCAAGCAGAATTTTTACCTTACGCCTGGAACCGCTCTCAATTGCATACATCAAAGGGCTTTTTCCCTTCACAAACTGATTCGGGTCAGCACCTTGATTTAAAAGAAAATCAACAGTTCTTGCACTTCCGGAAATTATGGTATATGAAAGGATGGTGATGCTGTCAGAACCGTAAATGCCATTAATATTATGATAAGTCAAAAATTCAGAAATTGAATCCAGGTCATTTCTGTCAATATAATCAAAGATAGGAGGATCGGTAGCAGTGAGCGGAATACTGTATAATAGGAAAATGCAGATATAAATAAGCAACTTGTTCATTCAGAAAAATACCATAAAAATTAGTTATTAGTAAGCTCCAAAGATATAAAATTTGAGCGGAGCGGTCAGATCATATTTTAGAGTTTTTAAAACCGGCAGAAATTCATTGAAAGAAGTTAAGAACAATAAAAAACAAAGAAGAATATCTAAAAGTTCCACTTCATCCTTAAAAATATAAGTGTGATATCTTCCCTTTTTTTTATCTGAGTTAAAGGATTTTCCAGTTCAACAGAGAAAAATTGAAGGAACATAGAAAGGTCAATATTTTCCATCAAATTATATGTTATGGAAGGACCGGTAAAAAATCCGTCAAGTTTTGGAAAATACATACCGGCCAGAGTTCCCTGAAGAAGAGGAGTAAAGGGATAATTGGCGGATGCAAATAATGAATATTCGGTAAATCCAAGTGATTTAACATTCAGTGGGGAAGTATAGTAACCGAGAAATCCACCGGCTGGCATAAATGGTTTATTTGAATATAAAATTTCTATTTGCACCGCAAGGGAATTCTTGAAATTATAATCCAAACCTGCAGAAGCCATGATCATCCCGGTTGTGTCCTTAAAGTTTTCGATATCATGGAAATAGGTTGTTTCCCCGCGAAATCCGGCATTCAGGATATTTCCAGACCATCCTATTCCAGCGACAAAATCATTTTCTTCCAGCAGACCACCTAAAAATTGGATGTCATAACCCTTTAAATTAAAGTGGAATAATCCGGCAGCAGTAATTTTTTTAGAACTATCGATTTTAGCGGCCAGTTCAACAGAAGATGTGTAACTGGTATAGTATTTCAGGCGAAGAGCATCACTTCCGGGCCGCTCAATATAATCAATATCGAAATATGAGTAGACATTGAAAATGTCATTTGGATTCCATACAAGTGTCTGACCCCAGTTTATCCTTTGACGTCCGGCAGTGGCTTCAAAATTGCCGGCAGTATATTGTATCCAGAGTCTGTCAACGCTGGTATTCAACACATAGTAATCACCGGTAAAAATATTGAATGATAGATCTGCCCAACCATTGCTTTTCCCGATCATATCAGCATACCCAGGTGTGTATCTGACATTTTCTCCATAGATCAAACGGTTTCTTAAATGAACACTTACCGTTAAATCCTTAGCAGGATAAAGGAAAAAATTAAGACGGTTATGAAACAGGTTTTCAGTCGTCCAGTCATCATTGATATCCTGAAACATAATAGTCTGCATACCAGAAAGATAACCATTAAAAGAAAAGATATCTTGCTTATCCTGTGCATCTATTTTGGTTAATAAGATCAAAAGTAAAAATATGGGTATACTGAGATGTTTCATTGGAACGAAGAATGGATGGATGATCATTTCAATGCGATGATGATCATGATCGCTGTATTTTTATTTTAATTTCTTAATTATTGTCTTTAAGCTCATCACTGATAACTTTCCCATCTTCCAAAGTGATCACTCTCTTGGCTTTTTTAACGACTCTGGCATCATGTGTGGAAAAAATAAATGTGATGTGTTCTTCTTTATTTAATTTCTCCATGATGTCGAGTAAATTTTCTGCAGAGACTGTATCAAGGTTGGCAGTTGGTTCGTCGGCCAGGATGAATCGGGGTTTGGATGCCAGAGCGCGGGCTACCGCAATCCTCTGTTGCTGTCCGCCGGACAATTTGGAAGGGCGGCTGTTTATTCTGTCAGCCAATCCGACAGCATCAAGAAGCTCCTTTGTTCGTTTTTCACGTTCTTTTTTGGATTTTCCCTGGAGATGCATAATAAATTCAACATTTTCCCCTGCATTCAGTACCGGGATCAGGTTATAAGCCTGAAAGACAAAGCCGATATTACGCAATCTGAAATCGATCAGTTTGGATGATTTCAGTTTGCCAACATTCGTACCATTAATGTGTATTTCGCCTTTTGTAGGCCGGTCAAGCCCGCCAATCATATTAAGCAGGGTTGTCTTGCCCGAACCGGATGGCCCGACAATTGCAGTAAATTCTCCTTCTTTAAATTCAAGATCGATACCTCTGATGGCATGCACTTCAACCTCAGATTCATCGTAAATCTTCTCGATGTTTTTAATATCAATGACTTTCATGATACTGAAAAATTAAATTGTAAGAAATTATCAATTAATATTTTTTTGTGTCCGGTTAAAACCGGACTTTTCTGTCACAACCGGGTGGGCACAACTGCCGATTAAAAATCGGCAGAACTTAACATTACAACACACACACTCAAATGCTCCCACACACCAATATGCCAATATATAAGTTCACCTCGATTTGCTTCGCTAGCAAAATCCCAGTCTCACTGACCAATTCACAAACCTGTGATTATTATTTAACTCCTTACTCCCTACTCCCTACTCCCTACTTTCTTACATGTCAATCCGGAGTGCTTCGGCTGGATTCAGCTTCAGTGCTTTTCTGGCCGGGTATATCGATGCGATGATGCCGGTCAGAATAACCAGAGCTGTTAACTGAAGAAATGAATCCCAGCTTAATTTTGGAAAAATATGGGCGCTGAACCCTATAGCTTCAAGACCTTCCTGATACAATGCTGATAAATTAATACCGGTATGACCTGTGTATGAAATAACAAAATAAGTAATAACCATTCCAATAATAGCCCCAATAAGACTGAGAAAAACGGTTTCGAGCATGATCATAGCAAAAACCCTTTTTTTATTCATTCCGATTGCCATTAACATTCCCAGTTCTTTTACACGTTCCATAACAGCCATCAGCATGGTGTTAACAATTCCGAATCCAAGAGCCAGCAGTATAATGACCATGAATATCAGAAGATAGAAATTCATTGTTCTGCTGTACATTCCTGCTTCAGGCATGATTTCATCCCAGCTCTGAATACTCAGATCCGGGTATTGTGACTTTAATTTTGAGGCTATTTCATCATCATAGTTGACCGACGATAATAAAACAGCAATTTCATTGATCTGTGATTCGTTCAAATTGGCAACAGGAGCGATATCAGATTTACGAACAAAAACATTCATACCGTCAAATGCTGTATTAGCTGTTTTGTAAACTCCCACAACTCTGAATGCATCAAAAGCGATATGACCGTCGAGTGCCTGAAAACTTAAAACAATTTTATGTTTCAGTTTATATTTAATAGCTTCGTTTTTCAGGTGAAATAAATATTTACGGGCTGTTGATTTACCAAGTACAGATTCGATCACATCCTCAAAATCCTTTTCAGTTCGGTAACGGGTATTTTTAATTGTATCAAGCAGTGGAACAATTTCTTCAAGATTATTATCATCCAGCATTCTGTCAAAATCCCCATCACTCAATGTATAATATGTAAGCTTTAGGATAGATGCTAATTTCTCGCCAATTACTATGTTTTTCCTCCCGTCATCATTGAAATAACTCCCTCCGTCCTTAACAATTGAGTTTGCTATACCTGTAACCTGGCGTTCTTTTTCCACCTCAATACCATTGATCATCACACCTGAAGCATTTCCGGATGTGCTGGCCATACCCATAATCTTGATCCTTGGACTGTAACCGATGATTTCAGGTATTTTATTTAAGCTGTCTTTCAACCGGTTATAATCTTTTATTGTATATTTCAGCTCGTTGTTATTAAGATAATCGGGGTGATGTATCTGTATATGCGAAGCTTCATTTCCGATGGCGAGCTTTACGCGTTGGTCAACCATACCAACAAATACGGCAACGGTAAATAAGCCGCCGAAAATACCAAAAACAAAGGCAACAATGACAACAGAACTTCTGATTTTGCTGCGCCAGACATTTTTCCATGAGACAGACCAGATCATTTGTTTAAGATTTAAATTATTTATGCACGCAATGCTTTTGTTTCATTCAGCCTTAAAACTGACAATGTCGGATATATGATTGACAATAAAAAAATAACCAATACAACAAGAGACTGACCGATAAAATAGTGGCTTTCAAATACTGCTGGCATAATGGGGTCAAATCCAAATTGTTCAAAGATTTCAGCAAATTCGCCTGTAAACCTGATGGGGTATTTCACCAGGATTGCTATAACAGGTAAGCTGCCTATAATAGCAGTCAAAATACCGATCAATCCCATAAAAATCATTTCTAAAAACAGAATGAGTCCGAGTTTTTTCTTTTGCATTCCTATGGATACCATTACTGCAAACTCACGTTTCCTTTCTGTGGTCATCATGATGAGTGTCCCCAGGACACCAAAACCCACAATCAGATACAAAACGCCAAGCATGATAAAACCACCATACTGATCACTCTGGATTTGCTGGACAAGCTCGGGATTTAACTCCTTCCAGTTCATGATTTCATATTCTTCGTTATTCAGTAAACCTGATATATCATTAATCGTTTGGGAAAGCAGATCCTGATCATGGAGATTTATGATCAGGGATGTAAGCATGTCATAAGCCCCGTAAAAATCCTGGGTAGTCTTAAGGTCTATGAATACCAGCCTGCGGTCCATTTCTGGATTCGGCATTTTTACAATACCGGTAACAGGATATATATTTGCAGCAGTGGCACCATGATATCCCTGGCTGAGAAGGGTTATTGTATCATGAAGGCCAAGCTCCAGGAATTCTGAGAGACGTTGTGAAACCAATACTCCTCCTGATTCATCTGTAAGATATTCTCCTTCCTGTAGATTCCTGTCGGGGTGAGTCATCTCCTTTTCTTTTTCAGGATCAATGCCGACAACCATAATCCCTTTGGTTTGCTCACCTGTCGACGCGAGGGCAAAAGACTCAAGCCGCGGAATAACAGCTGAAACATTTTTAATGTTCTCAAGTTTTTTGACTAATTGATCATTGTATTGAAATGTATAATCGAGTGTTTTGTCATCCCAGTATCCGTTTTTGTGGATCTGAATGAAACCGGTAAAAGCTTCTACAATGCCTTTTGTCATGTGACCGTAGCTCCCTACCTGAAGAGCACGCATAATAAGCGCAAAAAACATGGCAAAAAATATGGAAGCAATGGTAATGATCGTCCTTCTTTTATTACGCCAGATGTTTCGCCAGGCAAGTTTAAGATGTTCTTTCATGATCTTTTAATGATAAATGAATATGATCCGCTTTGTGTTCTACGATAAGATTCATTCGGAAACTCTGAAAATATTATTATCTCACCCTTTTCATATTCTGCTGGGAAAAAAAGCTATCATCAATGGGTGTGTTGAACAGAACTTCATCGAGGATCAAAACCGTTTTATGTCCTTCCTCTTCTTCCGGAATAAGTTCAAAACGGGTGGG
>CAZGOR010000006.1:0-30688 GCA_964527875.1 uncultured Bacteroides sp.
CAAAGCAGTTACTTTTAAATCTAACAGATAATGAAGCTTTTAATCTTGATGAAGGATATTTAGTCACTTTCAGTCAGGAAGACCGGTTTGAAAGAAACAAAAAACGCATACTTGTTATTCCTGCATGGAAATGGTTATTGAATAGTAAATGAAAATAAGATTGTAATAAGTTTATACCGAACTCACTTTATCTAATACATTTTCTATATATTTATACCGAATAGAAGTTGATTTCCAGATTATGCAATTAACTTACGATCGCCTGAAGCACTTGAGTTTGCTATTTTTACCAGCCCTGATCTGGTTGTTCACCAACGCCACCATCAATAGCCATACTCATATACTTCATAATGGGATAAAAGTTTCACATGCTCATCCTTACGATAAAAATAAAAGTGAACCGTATCAATATCCCGGGCACAACCACACAAAAGATGAACTAATCCTGCTTGATCTCATCGGTCATCCATTAATCATTTTAACTTTTGCTGCGGTCACATTTGTTTCATCGTATGGAAGTAAAATACTTTCTCTGCCCTGCACTGTTCAAAGTTTTATCAGGGAACACCACTATGTCTTGAATTATCATGCACCTCCACCGGTTCTCCTTTAATTCCAGACGGAATTTTCGATTAATAAATTAATAACAATCACATTTATTTCATTCCCAAAAAGGGTAAATGATGAAATTTAAAATCATATTATCATTCTATATTATTATATCCTGTATTCCTGTCATTTCCCAGGACACCCTTAAAGTTCGGCCTAAAACTGAAGACAGTTTATTGATAAGAATGGAAATCCTTGAAAGTAAAGTAAAGAAACTTCAGGATGAATTGAAAAAGCAACAGGAGGAAGATGAAATCAAAAAGTTAATGGAGGAAGCTGAAAGGCTTTCAATCCAGCCTGAGAAAGAGAAACTGGATATTTCAAAAAGATATTACAGTGGAGCCAGGCAACAACAGGGTTTGAATCCGAACATCAGTTTTGGTGCTGACTTCTTCGCAGGATTCAGCACTTCAGACAGTAAAAGCCTGAACGAACCCGGCGATTTAAAATATGGCGGTAACGGAGTTTTTCTGAGAGAAGCTGAATTGTCATTGATTGCTCCACTTGATCCTTTCACCAGGGGTAAAGGTTTTCTCTCGGCATCTGCTGAAGGAGTAGAGGTTGATGAAGTATACCTTGAATGGCTGAACCTGCCTCTCAACATGAATCTCAAAGCAGGAGTATTCCGTCCTGAATTCGGACTCTTGAATCGTTTTCATGATCACGCCCTCCCACAATTCGACAGGCCGAAAGCACTGGTAAACGTTTTTGGCAAAGAAGGTATAAGTGGTGCCGGCATTGCTTCAAATATCATGCTTCCACAATTTTTATTCTCAGATGCCACAAACATCGAGTTATCAGCTTTAATGGGAAGCAATAACCAGAGTTTTACTCCCGAATCAGTGGGTGAATTTTTCTTTACCGGGCAATTATTAAACTATTATGATCTCTCTGCCAGCAGTTATATTGAGTTTCGTATCAGTGGTGCAGGCGGAAGGAATGACCAGCCGGGAGGAACATACAATTCATATGTAACGGGTGCCGGAATTACTTATAAATGGGCTCCGGTCGGAAGAGAAAAATACAGAACCATCGACTGGAAAAACGAGTTCATTTATAGCTTTCAGGGATACACAGACGGTTATCACAAAAGTATGGGATTTTATTCCAGTATACAGAACAAGCTTGGTGCCAAATTCTGGTTAAGTGGCAGGATTGGCTATTCAGAGATCCCTTATGAACCCTCACAATATGAATGGGATTTTGCAATCTGCCTCGATTTCTGGGAAAGTGAATTCGTTTTTACCCGGTTCCAGTACCAGTACAATTACCGGGAAATAATAACCAGAAAAGACCTGGCAGGACCATTCCCCAGCGATCATTCTTTTATTATCCAGGTCGTCTGGGCTATGGGGCCTCATAAACATGAAGCGTATTAAAATTACATTGAACTTACATTAACTTTGAAATATGATAAAGATAAAGGTGGCTCTAAAAATTTATATTATAATGATTCTTTTGGCCAGTTGTATACCAATGAATGGTCAACAACGACATCAATACCAACACAGGTACCATGGCGGAAATAACTCCGAATTGAACATTGTTTGTTCATTTTCCGATTATGCTTCCATTGCCGGATATATTGCAGGAGAAAATGCAGCCATCCAGTATATTGCACATGGGGAACAGGACCCTCACTTTGTACCCCCCAAACCCAGTTATGCAATGATACTGAATGCTGCCGATATTTGGATTACAACCGGTATGGACCTTGAAGTCTGGTCAACAACGATACTTGACAAAGCAAGGAATCCTAAAATCATGGATGGAGAAATTGGTTTTGTTTCAGTATCGGATGGTATTAAAATACTTCAGAAATTGGATAAAGTCGACAGGACTGATGGTGATATTCACCTGATGGGTAATCCTCATATTAATACAGGTCCGCTGAACTGGAAAATCATTGCCAGAAATATTACAACCGGCCTGATCAAAGTGGATCCCTTAAATTCCGCTTATTACGAGTCAAATCTTGAGCAATTCAATGACAAAGTTAACAGGGCTTTGTTTGGTGAAGAACTGGTTGATTTGTTCGGTGGTGAAATGCTTTGTCAATTGCTCGAGAATAATACCCTTTTTACATTCCTGGACAGGGAATATCAGGGAGAGAAACTGATTGAAAAACTGGGTGGCTGGCTTAAAGAAGCACTACCTTTTCGTGGTAAAAAGGTAATTGCCTATCATAAGAACTGGGCCTATTTTGCAGAAACATTCGGCCTTGAAATTGTCGGGTACATCGAACCGAAACCGGGTATACCCCCTTCTGCAAAACATGTCCAGAATATGATCCGGTTAATTAATGATCAGCAAATTAAACTGATGCTGGTTGCCAGTTATTTTGAAAAAAAGTCTTCACAAATGATTGAAGACAAGACCGGTATCAAAGCACTTTACCTTCCATTGTTTGTTGAAGGCATCCCCGGAATCCGGGATAATTTTCAACTTGTCGATTATTGGATTGTGCAGATAAATAAAAATATCCAATAATATAAAAAACAGTATGTTTAAAAATTCAATTCTGTGGTGGTGGGTATTAAATGAGTATAGTTCATCATAAAGAATTAGGTACATTAAAAATATTTTAAATTGTTCAAATTAATCTTTTTTGAATTCTTTTAATTTAACCACCCGCCCGTCTGCCTGACCGTGTCATTCCTGCCCTAATGAATTCGTTCCCGCCCGGATGACCCGGTCGGACGGGCAGGTGGGCGAGCAGGAACGTACCGTTCGGTACGGGCGGGCAAAGGTACACTAAGGTTGCCACTAAGGAACTCAAAGGTTCATATTCAGACTCCTTTGTGTTACTTTGTGCTTTACTTTATGTTTTTTTGTAGTTTAATTTATATCAACTTTTCAGTTACTGATTAGTATGATAATCCATTAATTATTAATGCGTTGTGCGATTAAAATAAAAAAGTAATTGAATCATATATGAAAGAGACTTTACTTTTTTTAGCCACGCCACTTACAGCCAGTATCATCCTGGCAGGAATGCTTGGTTACTTTGGAACACATATCCTCAGCAGGGGAATTATCTTTATTGATATTGCCATTGCACAGATTGCCGCTCTTGGTACAATGATCGGTTTACTGCTGGGATTCCCTGAAGAATCTTTTCAGGTCCAGTTCATAGCTTATGGCTTCACCCTGTTGATTATTGCCGGATTTGCACTGACAAAAGACAGGAATCCCGTTATTCCACAGGAGGCAATCATTGGAATAATATACTGTCTTGGGCTTGCCATGGCATTATTACTGGCAGAGAAAATCCCGGGGGGTTCAAATTATATTACCAAGACAATTACAGGGAACATCCTCTGGGTAACTTGGGATAAAGTACTAAAGTGCTTCCTGTTATTTGCCGCTATTGGAATCATACACCTGATATTCGGAAAAACCTTTAAAAATATTACATTAAAAGATCAAAATCCAAAAAAGCTTATCAGTGAAAAGGCCTATGACCTGTTATTTTATTTGACATTCGGAATTGTAATAGTAAAGTCGGTACTGGTAGGCGGTATTTTTCTTGTATTCATTCTTCTGATCGCTCCCTCAGCAGCTGTAACTTTATTCAAGGATCACTGGAATGGAAGAATAATATGGAGCTGGATCATCGGGATCGTTGGTTCTGTAACCGGGATCCTGTTATCATATTCACTTGATATATCCAACGGGCCTGCTATCGTCTGTCTGCTTGGATTATTGGTTTTCCTGCTGGCTTTTATCAGATTATTAATGCCAGGTAAGATGAATAATAAAATAATAAGTAATTAATTCCTTAACATATTTTTATGCATCAAATATTTCAATTCTTATTGGTCCCTCTGTTGGCCAGTATGGTCCTGCTTGTCATTACATCCTATTTTGGCATCCATGTGATCAAACGGGAAATTATTTTCATCGATATTGCACTGGCTCAGGTTGCAGCGATGGGAGGAATCATGGAATTATTTATCGAGAATAAACTTCATGATATTTATACATTTACGATCAGCCCGCATTTTTCTGAAATCATTTCATATAACTTCTCCCTCCTTTTCTGTCTGATTGCAGCAATTATTTTTACCTGTCTCAGAAACCCCAGAATACGTGTGCCGATCGAAGCATTCATCGGGATTGCTTATGCCTTTGCTACAACCGCATTTGTTATAATCCTTGACAAGGCAGCAGGGGGAGATGTTCACCTGCATGACGTGATGACAGGAACATTACTCTGGACAACCTGGCCGGGACTTGTCCGGTTAACATTTGTTGTCCTGGTCATCGGTGGATTTCATCTTATATTCCGGAAGCATTTTATAGAATTAACTGAAATTTATCATGATAAATCCCAACGTAAAAAGCAATACCGGAAATGGGATTTCCTGTTTTATTTTACTTTTGGTATTATCATCATTGAAGCTATCCGCATTGGTGGCATCCTTACAGTGTTTGCTTTCCTGATCATTCCGGCATCATTTTCAGCATTGTTCACAAAAGCATGGGGACATCGAATATTACTTGCCCTTTGTGCAGGGATCTTTTCTTCATTTGCAGGCTTATACCTGTCATTGAAACTTGATGTAACCAGCTCTCCACTGATCATCATCATCATGGGAATCATTCTGGTGGTGGGCTTCCTTACAAGGAAACTAATGGTTTTAAAAACAGAACAGTGATTTATGATTATTTTTCACCATTCCTTATACCAATAATTCTTCCCATTATGTTTTTTACTCAGATAATCATAATGGCTATTATCCGCACTTGTTCCGATCACCAATGAAGGAGGCAATTCCCCCAGGGCATTTTTTGCGCTATCCATTTTATCCAGCATTTCCTGTAATTTTTCGGGCATCTGTTCCGCGAGATTATGTTGTTCGCCCGGGTCATCTTTAAGGTTCACCATAAGCATGGGATGGGGAGGTACGGCTTTCTTCCCGCGGGACCCGTGATAACCTTCAAAGGATAGTTTTACTTTCCATGGTCCCTCCCGGTAACATTGTAACTCAGCCAGGTCGAAATACAAAAACCCGGGGCCATTCCTATTTCCTTTACCATAGAGAACCTGTCTGATGTCCACTCCGTCATATGGCCTGTCGTCCGGAATTTCCGCTCCCACAATACCGGCAATGGTCGGAAACCAGTCCATCATGACTGCCATATCATCATATACCTGTCCTGCCGGTATCTTTTCAGGCCACATGGCAAGGGTTGGGACTCTCTGCCCGCCTTCAAACGTATACTGTTTGCCCTCCCTAAGGATGCCCGCTGAGCCGCCAAGTTCTTCCATAACCAGCCAGGGTCCGTTATCACTGGAGAAGATCATCAAGGTATTATTTAAAAGCTGGCCCTTTTCAAGTACTTTCATTACTTGTCCAACACTCCAGTCGATTTCCTGTATAACATCACCATATAAGCCCCTTTCAGAGGTGCCAAGAAAATCCTCTGATGCATAAATAGGTACATGAGGCATATTATGAGCAAGGTAAAGAAGAAATGGTTCATCCTGGTGATTTTCAATGAATTTAACTGCTTCCTCCGAATAAGTTTTTGTTGTATAACTTTGATCTACATCGAAATCCACCACCTCATTCCCCCTGATATATACCACACTCTCCATATCATTACTGTATGGGATCCCAAAATATTCATCAAATCCACGTTGCAGGGGAAGGAACTTTTTCATATGACCGAGATGCCATTTCCCGATTATACCGGTAGCGTACCCCTCTTCTTTGAGTATTTCGGCAATGGTAATTTCTTCAAGCGGCATTCCCGTATAACTTACAGGGAAGAACACATTGTTGATTCCCATTCTCTGGGGAATACGCCCGGTTAGCAGGGCAGCACGGGAAGGACTGCAGACAGGGGAAGCCGAATAAAATTCAGTGAATTTGATTCCTTCAGAAGCCATCCTGTCAATATTCGGCGTTTTGATATCATCCGCATCAAAACACCCCAGGTCTCCATATCCAAGATCATCACAATAGATAATTACAAAATTCGGTCGTTCGTCATCCTGTCGGGATTGTACTTCCCTGGCTCCCCTGTCAGAGGTACAGGTAACGAATACAAATGATACTGTTAAAAGAAAAAGAATGTTTTTAGTTTTCATAATTTAAAAATTTATAACTACAGAATTGCCTGCCGGAGCATCAGTAAAGGCAGGGAGTACACATCAGAAATTAATTTTCCTGTATCTCAACATATATTGGTGTATATATCCTTCCCCATGAGTCATACCAAGCTTCAAGCATGTAATCACCTTCCCTGAAAGGAACATCCGGCAATAAAATCCGGTTAATTGTGGTATCCCGATTTACCAGACTTCTCTGAACTGTTCCGGCCCTGATAAAAATTCTTCCTTCCCTGCTGAAATGATCAGCAAACTGAAGTTTAACATCATAAAGACCATCTGCATCAAAGGTAACATCCCAGTAACCATATGCACCAGCAGAACTCCATTGCTTCGCTTTTGCTCCTTTCCAGTCATTCCTGTTCAGAATAACGGGATTTTCATTGCCAGATCCTATGATTATTCTAGGTGGAATAACCAGTTTTTCATTTTTAATCACTGCAGAATACCACTGATCGAATTCATTTTTCAGATCTTTAACTATTTCAGGATTTTCTTTGCCGATATCATTCATTTCACCGGGATCATCAGATATATGATACAACTCGAGCCCGGCAGGATCTTCGAAATATTCAATATTACCGACCATTTTATAGCTACCTTTCCTGACTGCAATATTGCGATATGGTTCAGTGAAGCCTCTCTGCCATTCGAAATACAAAGTCCGTTCCGGCAGGGAACTTACTTCTCCCCGAAGGAGGGGTGCCAGGCTTTTTCCATCCAGGTCAAGTCCCGTTGGAATATCTACTCCGCACAGATCCAGTATTGTCGGGAGAACATCAATATTCGCTGCAGGATCATCTATTTCGAAATTATCTGTAAAATTCCCCTTCCAATACCAGAAACTTGGGACCCTGATCCCGCCTTCATAAACTGATCCTTTTCTTTCCCTGAAACCGGCAGTATAGCGTCTTTGCTGGGGACCATTATCTGTGAGAAAAACAATAAGTGTACGTTCAATCAGCTTAAGTTCAGCGAGTTTATTAAAAAGTAACTGCAGGTTATCATCGATATTTGTCACCATACCATATACCCTCCTGGCATCTTCAATGTCGTTTGCATTCATCTCCGGAAATCTTCCTCTATCCGGATAATCTCCGGAAGAAATATCAATATCCTCATACATCTCCAAATATTCCCCCGGCAGCTGTAAGGGGGTATGGGGCGCATTATAAGCCAGGTAAAGAAAAAACGGCTGATTGACTTCATCACTACAATTTTCTTCTATAAATTCCATTGCCGCCCTGGTGAAAACATCAGAACAAAATCCTTCAGTATTCACCTCTTTCCCATCCCTGAGCAGGACAGGATTGAAATAACTGCTATCGGGCCTGGTGAAATTACCGAAATGATCACCCGGCTGCCCAATACCCCCTGCACGGTGAACAAGAGAGGTTTTAAAACCCTGATCTGCAGGACGAAACGGATAACTATCCCCAAGGTGCCATTTGCCAAAAATCCCGGTAACATAACCGGCATCTTTCAAAATTTCTGCCAGTGTCACCTCATCGTTATGCATGATCGCACCGCCATTATAAGTATCATAAACTCCCGTGCGCAGAGCATAACGCCCTGTCATCAGGCCGGCTCTCGTCGGGGCACATACCGGACAAACATAAAACTGGTTGAAACGTGTGCTCATATTGGCCAGGCTATCAAGGAAAGGTGTTTGAACATGCGGATTCCCATAAAATCCGAAATCACCATACCCTTGGTCATCGGTAATGATCAGGATGACATTGGGTGAATCCGTGATGGAGACTTTGGATTTATTGGTGCATGCATTCAAAAGACATAAGCAAAATGCCAGAAGTAAAATTATTTTGTTCATAGTTATTTGATTAAAAATTAGTGATTAAATAAAAACTAAAATATTTAACCACAGAGTACACAGAGAAATTCACAAAGTTAACAGAGTTATTGCTTTAATTAATGAAAATCTCTGTGAATTTCTCTGTTTCCTCTGCGGTTATAAATCATTATTTCAATCAAATGTTATTCATTACCCGGTCTTGTACTTGAAAACAAGCGTTTCTCTGCCCCCGATATGGATTGTTTCAGGTATGTCGGATATCATTTTTCCATAAAGAAACTGTGTTTTCACGTAATCCATTGGTCTTATTAAAACATCTTTGCCATCTTCTTTTTGGTTAACCACCACAAATAAATACTCATTCCTATTTTTCAGTACTTTCATGAACAAGCCCGGGTAATGGCCTCCAAAAGAGAAAGTCTCATTGTCCAATAAGCCTTCTTTGATCAGTAAATTTGCCAGCGGATTATTATCATCAATCCAGGCTCCCAATCCAATCATAGCCGGGATCCATAAAACTTCTCCATTCCCATATTGATTCCTGAGTGCAATAATCTTATCCCCCGATTTACCTTCTACCTTACCTGTATCTGGAAGGATCTCTGTCTCCCACATATGGACAGGCAGACGATCATTCATTTCAAACAAATTATAAGAAAATATGTCCTGTACAAGTTTAATATCCTTTATAGTTCCCCCAGCCAGATTCTGAAGTGGAAATCCGGTTTGAATCACATTATTCTCAAACTCATCAAAATATCCGGTCAATCCGGTAATGATACATTTATTCCCATTACTTACAAATGTCTCGATCTCATTGACCAGATTTGATGGTATGCAGGTCATGTTGGGAAGTATGGCCACCTGATTCATACTTTCATCATCGTGCCAGTTAAAATCATTCGCCTGCTTAATTCGCGGTGACACACCCAATTCAGACAGAGTTTCATAAAATGCGATGGTTGAGAGGACATGAGCATTTGACTTTCGTCCCGGAATATCACTGAAATGGTCTTGCCTGGCTTCGACAAGCATAGTTTCCGGACTGATAATAATGGTTACAGACGAGAGAACCGGTTTGGCATTGGCAAAGAATTCCTTATGTTTTTCCAGTATTAAGGCAATTTGTGCTGCTTCATTCAGCCGTTCCGAAGGATTCCCCTGATAGTCGAGCATTGACCATTCTCCCGCTTCATTACCTGTCCGGCGTGCATTCAGACACCAGAAAATGACTTTTTCTGCACCTGAACCTATACCGGTCCATACCCATTGTGCGATATCATCCGGATCGGGATACAATGGATTAAGACCGCTGAATATATTGTTTCCACCCTGCAATTCCGATATCCAGAATGGTTTGGGTTCAATTGCTCCTTTGATGATCTGACATACAGCTGATACGCCCAATGCATATTGCTCTTTTTTAAGTATGTTGAAATGCCATGACGGATGGATAGATGCACCAAGGGAGCTCAGAAAGCTCCGCCATGCAGGCAGATCATACCGGGGCAAGATATCAAAAACTGCATGGGGATTTACATGAACGGAGTGAACAGTATCATCCTTCCTGATCTGATCTGTAATCCATCTCATAAACCAGGTAAGATGATCTCTCCAGAATATAATCCAGTCATGATAAGGCTCCGGTGAATAAAAGCCGGATAATCCATCCCATGAGCAGTGATATTCAATATTGTCGAATGAAATAAAATTTGTAATCCAGGAACCGTTAAGTTCATCTATTGTCTTATATTTTTTCTTCAGCCACATTTTAAAACGTTCCATGGCCAGTTCATCATAAGTGGGACTCTGTCCGGGTTCATTCTGAAGCCACCAATTTTCAAGTGCAGGATGGTTTTTGAAATGCTTAACGGTCTGGTGAATATACTTCTCCGCATCATCAAGCTGATCGCTTCGTTTTAAAATGACACAACCCTGGTTATGATACCAGAAATCTTCATCCTGATGAGCAGGACCATGATTGGCAGTGAGTGTCGCTTGTATTCTTATATTATATTTTTCTGCAGCATCAAAGGCCTGGTCATAAAGTGTAAAATCCCATATATCCGGTTTTACTTCAACATAGTTCCACATAATAAAAAGGCGGGCACAATAGATGTGATGATCAGATAAGATCTTAAACCACCCTGCAATATCTTCATTTGTCTGCCCTGGTTCTATCCAGACCTGGGTACCGATTTCAGGAATGATTGCATTATGTGATAAAACCGCAGTCATAATCAATATGAAAATAAAACCCCATTGTTTAAATGATAAATAAAATCAATATTAATCATAATTGAACTTAAAATAAAATATAATCACTCAGCTTTCTGTATTTTTGTAATAAAAGTTAAATACTTAACCGTGAGCCGGTATATCCGTCAAATGATCAGCCAGGGAGAGGGCCTGACACTGGATTTTAAATATGAGATCAGTGATGCACGAAAAATTGCAAAGACGCTTGTAGCTTTTTCAAATACCGAGGGAGGGAAATTGCTCATCGGTGTAAAAGATAATGGTAAAATAGCCGGAATCCAGTCGGAGGAAGAATATCATATGATCGAAGGTGCTGCACAGTTATATTGTAAACCTGAAGTTCATTTCATGAGCCGCAGATGGGAAATCAATGGAAAATCCATTCTTGAGATCAACATACCAAAAGCTGAAAACAGACCATTCTTCGCACAGTCAAAAGAGGGAAAATGGCTGGCATACGTGCGTATCAATGATCAGAATATTTTAGCAAACAGAGTGTTACTGAAAGTTTGGGAAAGGGAAAAAAGTAAGAGAGGAACATATTTAAAATACGGTGACCGGGAAAAGATCCTGCTTGATTACCTGAGTGAAAATCCTCAAATCACAATTTCAAAATTCTGCAGGATTGCCAGGATCCCAAGAAAAATGGCAGAGGATATTCTTGTTAATCTTGTGATTTTCGATGTGATCAAAATATCCTTAAATGAAAAAAGTGTAAGTTATCAACTAAAAACCGAGAATCCCGGATAATTCTTAAATCTTTACCATACTCAGGATAGATTCAAAAATCGCCCGGCCATCTGTATTACCAAGTTCGTCATCAGCAGCTCTTTCCGGATGGGGCATCATTCCATACACATTTTTGTTTTCATTGCAGACCCCTGCAATATTATCTATTGACCCGTTTGGATTGACTTCTTCTGTAACAATCCCATTGGCATCACTATAACGGAAAAGGATCTGATAGTTTTGTCTCATTCTTTTTAATGTCTCCTCGTCGGCATAATATCTGCCTCCGGCATGAGCAATAGGGAGTTTATACGCTTTGTTTTTATCAAGAAGGGAGGTAATAGTAGTAGAGTTATTATCCGGCCGGATATAAACATTTCTACAAATGAATTTTTGTTTACTATTGTGTAATAAAGCTCCCGGAAGTAACCTTGCCTCACATAAAATCTGAAATCCATTACATACACCAAATACAAATCCACCGTTGTTTGCAAACCTGATAACATGTTCCATGATCGGCGAATATCTGGCAATGGCACCTGAACGGAGATAATCCCCATATGTAAAACCTCCCGGTAATATAACGGCGTCAACTCCCTGTAAATTAGTATCTTTGTGCCACAATTCAACAACCTGTTGTTCCATAATATTCCTCAACACATAAATCATATCATGGTCGCAGTTGGATCCCGGGAAAATGATTACTCCAAACTTCATGGAAGTGTATTTATTTTCAAATATAAAAAAAATGTCAGATCGTTCTGTTTTTCATACCACACATTGATGATGATCCGATTGCTCAAAATTATTATATTCATTAGCTTTACATTGATACTTTTGATGGCTTGAAATAAAACATTAATAATATAAGTATGAGTCTACTCCAGAAAGTGATCTCTTAATCAATATTAAGGGCTAATGCCCAATATATTGAGTTCTTGGCTTTGGGGACTGTGTCATAACATAGAAAAGATTGATTGGGATCTAATAAAAAGCTTTTTAAGGCTTCTCGCAGATATTCGCAGATCATTTCGCAAATTTTCGTAGATTGCTTATTTACAGTTTATTATTTCTGCGTGAATCAGCGTTAATATTTGCGTTAATCCGCGAGAAACAAAAAAATTATTAATTCAAAATGTTGAAATTTAATTATGACACAGTGCATTTGTGAAAATCAGTAACTTGTCGGGCTCTAGCCTAAAACACTTTTTGGAAAAGACTCAATAATTAATCGAATTTAAAATTTGAATATATGTTCTGAGAAAATAACCTAATCATGGATCAGGAAATCGAGGATAAAGAACTGAAGATTTTTATTGACAAGGTCAAAAACCTCTCAAACTACAATTTTTCTGAATATTCTGACAAATCCCTGAAAAGGCGTTTAGCTAAAGTCCTTTTTGACAATGGCCTTGATTTCCGATCATTTCTCGACAGGATAGAGAAAAGTAAAAGTTTCCTTGAAAAAATTGCAAGAGATATCACGGTTAATACAACGGAACTGTTCCGTGATCCGCCGGTATGGAATGCTCTCCGCTATGATATCCTTCCTTTATTCAGAGACCTTGAACAATTTAATATATGGCATGCCGGGTGCTCAACAGGCCAGGAAGTATATTCCATGCTGATTCTGTTAAATGAACTCAACTTATTCAATAAATCCAATCTCTATGCTACTGACATCAATCCCGACGTTTTGGAAATTTCCAAAACAGGGACCTATAAATATCGTTTCAATCTTAATTATCTTGATAATTTTGACAGTGTGATCAGACAGAACCAGGCAGGTGAATATCAGGATGTCGCTTATTCAAAATATTTTTCTGTCGACAAAACCCGTGATATCATAAAAATGCACACCTTCTTTACTGATAAACCGGTTTATAAAAAAATGGACCTCGTCTGGGAATCCAATCCATTCCCTGTACAATATAACCTGATTATTTGCCGTAATGTGATAATATACTTCAACTATGCCCTACAGAATAAGGTTTTTAAACTTTTTTACGAAAGCCTGCAAACAGGCGGTTGCCTGATCCTGGGTGCCCATGAAACAATTTTAGGTCCCTTTGCATCACTTTTTAATAAGAAAAGTCATGGATACTTTAAAAAATGATTTGAATGACTTTAGGTAAGTTCTTAATTATTAAGTATTATTGTATCGGAAGAATGGAATGATGTTCGTGAGACTGGCAATTTGTGAGTGGAGCGAAACGAATTGCCAAAATCGAACAATCCCGATAGTAAAGCGTATCGGGGGAAGAATGGAATATAGAGGAATAGTATTCCTTATGACCCAGTATTCCAATATTCCAGTATTCCAACATTCCAGTATTCCACTATTCCAAATCTTTAACACCCGGAATATTAAAATAAGCAAAGAATATCCGGAATATGTTTATTAGAAGAATATCGATCAGATCAAGGTTTTTTATCCTTACCACATGTTCTTTAATACTGTGGTTAATCATTGGATTCGTCATATACAGCATTATCTGTTCTTACCGGGAAAATTATACTTTATATGACAAATTATACATGCTTTCCAATAACACAGGGCAATTAACCAATGCTATTACAGGATTTTTATATTATGACGCACAAACAATTGATTTTTATGAATCAGGCACAAGCCAGCATATAAATAAATATGAACAGGTTTACCTTGAAACATCCAATTTGTTACAAGAGCTGAAGACCATTCGGTTAATACAAAAAAAACCTTTGATTCGCCAAAAACTTGATCATTATAATAAATCTCTGATTACCACTGATAGTTTGTTTCGATCGTTGATTTCGAAATTGACTGAGAGGGGATATGATAATTACGGGCTTTATGGTCATATCCTCTCCCTGACGGAAGAATTAGAAAATATTCTTCAGCATGAAAACAATGAAACTCTTCGGAACGAATTTCTGGAACTGGAAATATTAATAAAGAAACATCTTGAAAATCCAGCTCAGACAATTTCAAAACAACTCTCCGATAAGCTTGCTTCGATGCATCATTTTATTGATTCAGGTTTCTCTGGTGAATCAGATAAGAGTGGTAATCCTGCTAAAACAAGAATAGTCAGTATTTATAATAATCTTGATCAACATGTGCAAAATATCACATCGATTGATCATGAAATAGGACTATCACAATTTACGGGTATCCGTGAACAGATCAGGCATACAAATAAAGTCTTGTCAGAAGATGCTGGTAACATGATCATGATGTTTCAGGATGATCTGTCAGTTAACGGCAAAAAAACCGGAATTAAACTTTTTTTACTATTATTAATATCAACTGCAATCTTTCTCTTCTATTCCATCCTTCTTTCAAGATCCCTGCAGCATCCCCTGAACATCGTAAAATCTTCCATAAAAGATTTGGGATTAGGGCGGTTACCGGATATAAACAAGGACAATGATAATGATGAGATCTCAGAAATTACTGGTATGTTGAGTAATTTTTCCAATAATCTCAGGGAAAAAGCAAGATTTGCCGGAGAGATTGCCAAGAAACAGGAAGATATATCACTTCCGTTACTCAGTGAAGAGGATATCCTGGGCAATGCTCTTATTGAGATGGGCAAATATTTGCAGGCTGCCAGGATTGAGGACCAGAAACACCAGACAGAAAGTGAGAAAAGAAGATGGATCAATGAAGGATTGGCAAAAATAGAGGAGACCCTGAGAATTCACAGCCATCAATTCGAATCACTGGCAGATCATGTCATACAGAATCTCGTAAAATACCTTGATGCCAGCTCAGGTGTACTTTTTCTTACAAATACAGAAGATGAAAATAAACTGGATCTGATTGCTGCATTTGCATTCGATAGAAAAAAATATATAAACAAAACATATGATCTTGGTGAAGGTCTTGTTGGAACCTGTGCCATTGAAAAACAGAAGATCTTTCTTACTGACATCCCTGATGATTATATACAGATATCTTCCGGGCTTGGAGATACCAAACCGAAATGTTTGCTTCTTGTGCCTCTTAAACTTGAAGACCAGCTACTTGGAGTAATTGAAATTGCATCTCTTAACATCCTGCAGGATCATGAAGTTTTTTTCATTGAAAAAATTGCGGAAAGTATCGCATCAGCCATATCTTCTGTCAGGATCAATATGAGAACAACCATGTTACTTGAGCAATCCCAGCAACAGGCCAGGGACATGGCTGAGCAGGAAGAAAAAATGAGACAGCATGTTGAAGAATTACAGGCAACCCAGGAAGAATCTGCACGACGCGAATCTGAGATCTCCGGTATCCTGAACGCTATTCATAATTCCTCACTGGTTGCCGAATACAATATGAATGAGGAACTGATCAATATCAATGATAAGTTCCTCCTTTTGCTTGAGACCCAAAGGGATCATATCATTGGTAAAAAGTATCATGAAATAATAGGTGTCAGTCGCCATACCGATACATATAAAAAATTCTGGCAACAGCTCAGGGAAGGAAAAACACTTTTTAATGTTGAAAAAATCAAACTTGTTACAGGAGATGAGAAATGGATCCGGCAGACTTATGCTCCTATCACGGATAAAAATGGGGTGCCTTTCAAAATTTTGAATATTGCCATTGACATCACTGAAACAAAAAAACAGCAGGAATCACTTGAGAAACAGGCTGGTGAAATCAGAAGAACAAATATGGAAATGCAATCCTTCAGTGATGCAGTAGATCAGGCTTTGATTAAATGTGTCTATTCTCCGGCCGGACAGATACTTGAAGTAAACGATAATTATGAGAAAGCAACCGGGTTTTCCAGAAAGGAAATGATTGGTAAAAACAACAGAACATTCCTGCAGCGGTATGAAAAGGAACAATTCGAAAAGATCTGGAGTGATATATTGAAAGATAAACCCTATAGCGGGGTTATCAGAAGGACAAAACCAACAGGAGAAGAAGTTTGGATTATGTCTACTTATACCCCGGTAAAAGATGAAAACGGCATTATTTTTAAAGTATATTTCCTTGGACAGGATATCACTGAAAGAAAATTGAAATACCAGCTTCTTGAAGAAGCAAATAAAGAGATCGAAAGACTTAAAGATCTGGCTGGCGAAAAATAATCCATTGTTTACCTTAATAAATGATCAACCCGTATCAGATCATTGAATTTGTATCTTTGTTAAAAATTACCCGAGTATGTTCAGGAAAGATAAATACCTGATCCCAGTATTAATTGTTTTTATTGTATTTATTCTTAGTTCATTCATTCTTTTCATAACATTATGGAATAATATCAATCTGAACCAGGAAGTAGTTATCAGCAATATTATTTACCTCTACCTTTTTTTAATCTTCGCTTCAGGCATTTTACTTTTTCTTACCTATATATTCCAGATCAGTGAAATGCATGTGGATCATTCAGAGCTTGAAGAATCAGATTCAGAAAAGGAATCTGAAGTTGTAAATACTCCTCAAAGTGACCTTGAGTCTTATCTGTCACCTTATGATATTGATATAGATAATATTGCTAATTTTATTATTCCAAAGATTGACTATAAAGAATCTATTGAAGACTATACAGAACGGATTTTACAAAATCTGGCCAAAGAATTTGAAATCGTTCAGGGTATTTTTTACCTGAAAAATGAAAATACATCTGAATTCAATGCAGCCAGCACTTATGCATGGACTGCCGGCAAAACACCTGCTCCATTCGTTACTGGTGAAGGTCTGCCCGGACAGGTAGCCAAGGATAAAACAATTATGAATGTTGAGCATGTTCCTGAAAATTATATCATTGTGTCAGGATTAGGGTCCAGCTCTCCTGACAACCTTTTAATTGTACCACTTTTACTGAATAAAGAAACCATCGGGGTCATTGAACTTGCTTCTTTCAGGAAATTTGACGATCAGACCGAATGGACCATTAAGAACCTGGCTAAAATTATTGCCAACGGTATTGTTACAAAATTGAGGACGCTCAAGGATAAAAAATGACAGCACCAAACAATAAATATGCCGGTTTGACCAGAATACCCAATCAGCGTACCTTAATGTTTTTTGCTGCTTTAGCTGGTTTGATATTCCCTCTAGTGACAATATTAATTATTCTGATTCATCAAAAACTGGAAATAACCCTGTCAAGTATCCTGAAAATACATGCATCTCACCCTGAAATATTTGTTCTTTATCTGATACCTGTCTTGCTGACTTATACTGTCTATTTTATTCTAAAGATCAGAAAAAATGATATTACCTTTTATGAAGATTTGATTGAAAGGAAAGATAAGACCATTAACAGAAATGCATATTTCGCGAAAGAGATCGGTGAAGGTCATTATGATATCCAAATCAATCCGGAAGGAGAACATGACATTCTCGGGAAATCCCTCCTGATCATGAGAGAGAATCTTCTGGCTAATCATAAGAAGGAATCCGAACAGAACTGGATCTCTGAAGGAAAAAACCTTATCTCTAATATCCTCAGGATGTATAATAGACTTGAAGAGCTTGGAGATCATATACTTGAACACCTAGTAAAATATATTGATGCCATTCAGGGTGCTATATATTTGTATCATGAAGATGATCATAAACTGGTTAGTCTGTCAACATTTGCATATAGCAGGAAGAAATATGTCACAAACGAGTATAAAATCGGATATGGTCTGATCGGACAATGTGCTTATGAACGTGACCACATATATCGTACTGAAATTCCGGAAGATTATTATACTATATCGTCGGGTCTTCTTGGTGATAAAAAGCCGAGCAGTATGCTGCTTGTACCATTGATCTCAGATGATCAGCTCCAGGGAGTTATTGAAATAGCCTCTTTACGTGAAAAGATACCTGACCTGACAATAACCCTTGTAAAAGAACTCAGTAATATCATAGCGAGGACAATTTTTAATCTCCGAATCAACCGGAGAACTGAGCAACTGTTAGAAGAATCTCAAATGATGACAATCGAGCTTAAAAAGAATGAAGAAAAGTTAAGGGAAAATGCTGAAATCATGCAGTCAACACAGGAAGAATTGAAAAAAACGAACCAGCAGCTTGAAGCTAAGATCCTCGAAGTGGAAAATGCCCAGAAAAAGATGAACTGGTTATTGGAAAACGCCAGCGAAGTTATCTCTATATATGATAAGGATTTGAAGATGATTTATGTCAGTCCTTCGGTGGTGAACATTCTTAAATATACACCTGAAGAAATGATGAAAGGAAAAGATTTTGACCGTTTATCCCTGGAAGGACAATCAAAACTAAAATCATTACTCAAGCATGTTATCGAAAGGCCCGAAGAATTTCCAACTATCCAGTATTCTTTTGTCAGAAAAGATGGTCAGATCGTTTTCCTTGAGACCACTGCAAGAAATCGCCTTGATGACCCTGCCCTTAAAGGGATTATACTGAATTCACGTGATATAACAGAAAAACGACGGGCAGAAAAAGAGGAAAGGATGAGAACACGGATGCAATCATTATCAGAAAACAGCCTTGATCTGATCCTTCGCATTAGCCTGGATGGCAGATTCTATTATGTAAATCCTGTCATAGAGGATTATACCGGTAATCTGCCGAACAAAATGATCAATAAGAACATACCGGAGGTTCAGCTGCCGGATGTGCTTAGGGATTATTTCGAAAAGACTCTTCATTCAATTAAATCAAGACCGGAAAAAAATAATACATTGCTTACTATTCCGCTTCATATAGGAGAAAAACATTCTGATCGTATTATGAGTATCGATGCCATACCAGAATTCAGTGATCACGAACTTGAGACCATACTTTTCGTGGGCCATGATATTACAGAAGCAAAACGTATTGAACAGGAACTCCAGATAAAAAACAGGAAAATAGAAGACAGCATCAATTATGCACAGCGGATCCAGAGCAGCATCCTGCCCGGAATTAAACAAATCCGTAAACATTTTTTAAACTCTTTCATCTACTATAAACCAAGAGATGTGATCAGTGGTGATTTCCCCTGGTTTTTCCCAAAATCAAACGTTTTTTACCTGGCAGCTGTCGATTGTACCGGCCATGGCGTACCCGGTGCATTATTATCCTTTATCGGATATTTCCTGCTGAATAATCTCGTTGACCGGGATCAGGATTATTCGGCAGGACAAATATGTGACCGTTTACACCAGGGAGTAAGATATACATTAAAACAAAATTCCGTTGATGCTGATGCAAGGGATGGTATGGATATTGCCTTCCTGAAAATCATCCCCGGTAAACAGGAACTTCATTTTTCAGGTGCACACAGACCCCTCTATCTAATGCGAAAAAGAGAACTGAAAGAATATAAAGGTGACAGAAAAGCTATTGGCGGAATACCAAACAAGAAAAGACCTGAAGCAAACTTTACAAACCATTGTATCAAATACAAGCCCGGCGATAAGATATTTTTCTTTACCGATGGTTTGCCCGATCAATTGGGTGGTCCTAAAAACAAAAAATATACTCCCGGAAGGATCCGTAACATCATCACTGAAAATCCCGGTTTTACAATGACCCAGTATCATAACCACTTTATGCAGGATTTTGAAGAATGGATGGGCGATGCAAAACAAATTGATGATGTATTGATCATCGGGATTAAGTTTTGAATAAGACTAAACTAATGCCTTACAATAAACAACAAGAAAAAGTCGGGTTTCTGAAATATGTCTTCGACTTTTACAAGTCGATGAGATCTCATGAAATTAAACTGGTGTATGAAGGAAAAGTAACCCATCAGATCACAAAAGCATTTATCTCACTGGCAGGAGCACAGATGGAAGAAAATGAAGAAGTTGCGAGAGTTCAGCGTATAGTCTTACACGTTCTGGTTGAATTTCTTCAAAATATAAGCAGGCATGCCGATGATTATGAATCGGGTAATTATTTCTACTCAGGCAAGGGTATTTTTATGGTTAGTGATACAATGGACGCATTCCGGATAACAACCGGAAATGCTGTTTTAACAAATAAAATCAAAGGAGTAACAGAAATGATTGACAGGATAAACAAGATGGATGAGTTGCAACTTAAAGAATTATATATGAGGCAAATGCGTGAAGGACGTTTGTCGGACAAAGGGGGAGCCGGACTTGGCTTAATTGATGTACGCAGAAAGACAAAAAAGAAAATAGAATATCATTTTATTCCCCTTTCAAAAACTTTATCATTTTTTCTTCTTTCAGCAACGATAAACAAAACTAAATAGAATTTTCCTTATGGAAACACTAAAAATTGACCGAACAGAAGACAGTCCACAGGTAATTTTTGACAGGGAAAATGGATTGTTTGAAATATCGGGAAAGTCACTGCCTGAGGATGTAAACACATTTTACGAACCCATACTTAGCTGGCTTGAAGAATATTCAAGAAATCCGGCTTCGAAAACAACTTTTGACTTCCGGCTTACATATTTTAATACAGCGTCTTCAAAAGTGATTCTTGACATCCTTACAATGTTTGAAGAAATGATCAAGGAGGGGCATGAGCTGGTTGTTCGCTGGTTTTATCCGGAAGAAGATGAGGATATACTTGAAGCAGGTGAAGAATATGCGGAAATAGTCGAAGTACCATTTGAAATGGTTAGTTATTAATAAATTATGAGTGAAGATATCCTGAAAGCCCTGATGCAACTTTTCGCACTGATCACAAAGCAGGATGGTGGTGTGGAAGAGAAAGAACACAGGTATGTCAGGAATTTTCTTAAAAGACAGATTGCTGATACCAAGGTTGATGATTATTATTCACTATTTAAAAAATATGCAGGACTGGATACATCCGGAACCGAAACGTTACCAGGCAATGAAATTAAGCTTACTTCGGTCGTTGATTCTGTAAAGATCCTCGGTATTTGCAGAAAAATCAACAAAACACTTACCCAGATCCAGAAAGTGATCGTTCTGGTCAGGTTATATGAACTGGTCAATGCCGACAAGAAATTTACCAGCCAGCGCATGGCTATTATCTCCACTGTGGCTGATGTCTTTAAAATTGAAAAAAATGAAAAGGCTGATATACAATATTTTGTCACAGGGAATTCGCCTGAAGAAACGAATGCTAAAAATTTCCTGGTTATAAATGATAGTGGAAACAATCCGGCAGGTTTTCGTTATCTTCCAACTGAAAAACTGGATGGAGAAATACTTATCCTGAACATTCCCAGCGTCGGGCTTTATTTCTTTAAATACACCGGTAGTGAAGATATATTTTTAAACGGATTAATAATCAGTAACGGGAGGATTTATCTTTTTGCCAGCGGCAGTACCATAAAACTGCCCAAGGGTATGCCAATCTATTACAGTGATGTTGTCTCTCATTACCTCCAGGATAAAACAGCTATAAAAATTTCATATCACGTTCAGGATGTCACTTATCTATTCCCCGATGACATACCAGGTATCAGAAATGTCAGTTTTACTGAAGGACAGGGAAAACTTGCTGGTATTATGGGATCCAGCGGTTCCGGCAAAACAACCCTGCTGAATATCCTTTCAGGACTTACAGCCCCCACAAAAGGAAAAATCATCATAAATGGAATTGATCTTTATAAGGATCAAACAAAACTTGAAGGGGTTATCGGTTTGATACCGCAGGATGATCTTCTTATTGAAGAACTTACTGTTTTTCAGAATATATTTTACAATGCAAAACTCTGTTTCCGGGATAAGTCAGATGAGAAAATAAAGGAACTTGTGGATAAAACACTCATCAACCTGGGTTTAAGTGAGATCAGGGAATTAAAGGTAGGTTCACCATTTAATAAATTTATCTCCGGTGGACAGAGAAAACGGATGAATATTGCTCTTGAACTAATCAGGGAACCCTCCATACTGTTTGTTGATGAGCCAACATCAGGATTATCATCAAAAGACTCAGAAAATGTAATGGATCTGCTTCGTGAACTTGCCCTTAAAGGAAAACTGGTGTTTGTGGTAATCCATCAGCCTTCATCGGAGATCTTTAAAATGTTTGATAACATTCTCATCCTGGATATTGGGGGGTATATGATCTATTATGGCAATCCTGTCGAAGCTGTGATGTATTTTAAAAAAATGGATGCCCAGATAAACAGTGATATCGGTGAATGCCCCACATGTGGCAATGTAAATCCCGAACTAATATTTAGTATCATTGAATCACGGGTAGTCGATGAGTTTGGTAATTATACCAGCGAACGGAAAGTTACTCCTGAAAGTTGGGCTGAGACTTTAAAGGAACAGTATCAGGCTGGTTCCCATGAAATTGTAACTGATACTCCCCCGAAAAACCTGAAAATCCCTAACTGGTTATCACAGTTCAGCATATTTACAGTCCGGGATTTTCTGTCCAAAATCAGCAACCGGCAGTATATATTATTGACCCTGCTCGAAGCCCCTGTACTCGGATTTATTTTATCTTATATCATCCGGTATATAGCCGATCCAACTTCCAGGATTTATATTTTCAGGGAAAATGAAAATATACCGGTCTATATCTTTATGAGCCTTATCGTTGCCCTGTTCCTTGGTCTGACTATCAGTGCGGAAGAGATCTTCAGAGACAGGAAAATATTAAAGCGCGAAGCATTCCTAAACCTGAGCAAATCTTCCTATCTGATGTCCAAGATCCTGATCCTCTTTTTCATTTCTGCTATCCAGGCCATTACTTTCATTTTAATCGGTAACAATATCCTTGGCATAAAAGGCATGACATTCAGTTACTGGTTTGCTCTCTTTACAACAGCAGCATGTGCAAACCTGATCGGACTGAATATCTCCGCATCTTTTAATTCAGCAATTACCATATATATCATTATACCACTGATCATGATACCCATGATGGTTTTGAGTGGTGCAATGTTCAGTTTTGACAAACTTAACCGTGTCGTCGGAAGCGTTGATAAAGTACCCCTGATTGCTGAGATCATGCCAACCAAATGGTCATATGAAGCACTTATGGTTCATCAGTTCAAAGACAATGAATTTCAAAAACAGTTCTATAACATTAAAAAGGCAGAAAGTGTCGCGGATTTTAAGCAGGTATATCTACTGCCGGAACATGGTGACCGGCTCGAAAAGATTAGAAATGAATTTGATTCTGCGAGATCCATTGATAAAACAAGAGATGATCTTAAACTTTTAAAAAATGAGATTACCAAAGAAAATGTCCTGGCACAAATCCCTCCTTTCCCAAATCCGGAAAATATTACACCGGAAAATATGAACAAAGTATTACTTGAACAACTCGAACTGCACCTTGCAAAACTGGATGACTATTATTCCCGAGAGTTCATGATGGCCACAACCCAGCGGGAAAATATGGTATTTTATTTCATGGAAGAAAAACCTGGATTATATAACCGTATGAAAGATATGTATCACAATGAATCCGTTGAGGAACATGTGAGAAAAGTCTTTGAAAAAAATAAGATGGTTGAATATAAAAATGAACTGATCCAGCAGATTGATCCCATATACAAGGATCCATTCCCACGTCACTGGCTCAGTTTCAGATCCCATTTTTTTGCACCCAGGAAATACTTCCTCGGAAGATATATTGATACATACTGGTTCAATATGGGATTTATCTGGTTCCTGACTATTCTTTTTTATATCACACTTTATTTCGACCTCCTGAAAAAACTGGTACAGTGGCGCCGGAAATATTAATTTTTAGCTTTAGTTCAATATCCAATTAAATGTTATATCAAAAAAACAATGACTCAGCAAAGTTACCTGATTCCTGGAATAATGAGATATTGGGCCTGCTCAGAAAAGTGTATTAAAAATCACATATTTTAAAATGTATTATTATTAAATTTGTCTTTGTTATCCATTAACATTATATCACCATGTACAGACAAACGATCTTTCTTATAATCACTGCTACGGTTTTATTTTCCTGCCAATCCAGAAAAGAAAAACAGTCAGATGCTGAATTCGAGGTTCCTGATTCAGTAATGATGATTAAATCAATGGCAATTTCAGATGAAGCGCTGGAGGAAATTGTACAGAATGTTTCTTCCCCGATAGAAATGGCTGCACTTATAAAAGAGCTTGGGGTACCATTCTCAGCTAAGTATCTGTCTACAACTGACTATGTTGATCATTACAACACCAGTTTTAAGATGGCATACAGTCTGGGGGTTTTTGGTGCTGACCTGGGGTACCTGAATATCTACGACAAAAGTACGCAGATTGTTGATTATCTCACTGCTATCAACAAACTTGCGGATGGCGTTAAAGTTGGCCAGTTTTTTGATTTCACCACCCTTAAAAGGCTTGCAACCAGCCGTGAGAATATTGACTCACTCATGTTTATATCTGTAAACAGCTTCAACAATATGGATTCATATCTCAGGGAAAATAACCGGGGTCATCTCAGTGCCCTGATGATTGCCGGAACATGGGTTGAGGGTATGTACCTTGTCACCCAGGTAGCCAATGAAAAAAGCAATCCGGAACTGGCGGAAAGAATTGGCGAACAAAAAATAAACCTTAATAATATCATGCTTATCCTCAATAATTATAAAGAGTATGAACCGGTTGCTGATCTCATTGAAACGATTAAACCTTTAAAAGATGAATATGATAAAATCGAAATTACTTACAACATGGGTGAGCCTGAAACTGTTGAGCAGGATGGCATGGTATTGATCGTGCAAAAAGAGGAAAGCATCGTAAATATAACCGATAAACAGCTGAATAATATTATAAACAAAACAAAACAAATTAGAAACAAGCTAATTTCTTCCTGATATGAGACAATTAATATTGATTTTAATCCTGATTTTTCTGTCTGCCCCCATATTTTCACAATTTGACACTGATTTCATCGAACAATGTTCCGACAAATCAGGTGAAGACGCAACTTATTTAAAAGATTTTCAGGTTGTGCTGGCAGCAGCTCAACCCAACCACGTACCTCCTGTTGCAAGGTATCCGCTTGTATTGAGTAAAAACAATATTTATCGTTTTTCAATCTTTACTGCCGAAGAATCAGAAGGGAAGGCCATCCTCCAGCTTTATGACAGCAATAAATTAATATTCAGCTCCTACGATAAAAATACCGGTGAGGAATACAATCCTTTCAACTTCATGTGCCAGAAAACCGGTATTTATCATGTGTTCATTTCTTTCAGGGAAGGAAAGGAAGGGCAGGCGGTTGGGATCTTGTCGTATGTGACAAAATAGATTTATCCCATAACCTCAACAACTATAATCAATCCGATGAAAATGCTAAACAGAATCTCCCCGATTAACCGTGACCTGATGGAGTAAAAATAGAAAGTCAGGAGATAAGAAACCGGCAGGGCAGAGAAGTAAATCAACTCAAAAGACCGGTTATACAGGCCAAAAAATATACCCATTGTAAATAAAAAGATCCAGAAGAACACCCTGTAATATATTCTGGCATAAATCTTCAATCCCTGGTATACCCCGATCATCGTACCACTTGCAACCAGGATAAGCAGAAGCAAAAATGAAAAATAAATGATCTCAACAGAACCAAGATAATCAAAACCTCTGGTAATCTTAAAATTAACTATAAAATTACTGAAGTATCCCGGTATATCTGTATCGGTGAAGTATAGAATTGTCAGAATAAAAATATAAGGAAAGATGAATCCTATGATGGTAAATATCCAATCCCGCCAGCGCGGTGTTTTTAAAATAGATAAACCGATCCATACAATAACCATAAAAAGGGCAGCGGGTGCATAAAACAGGCTGGCACAAGAAATGAGCAAAGCCGATTCAAAGTATTTATAGGATAATTTCTCTTCTTTATAGGATTCAAACATCAGATTGACAGCCTGAATAAAAAGAGTCACAGCGATAAGGGCCGGATTAAGGTCTTGCAAAGGGAGGAAGCTGCTGCAAATAAATCCGTAGAACAGGGTTGGAAGATAAGTTCTTGCTTTTACCAGGATGAATTTGGTATTGATCCTTGAAAGCCATAAAGCATTTACTATCAACAAAATAATCGCTGATATCTTCCTGATTATTACATTATTTCCCAAAAAAGTATTGAGAATATCCCATAATGGCATCTCATACAGATCATAAGTCAGTTCGAACTCAGTAGGTTGGAGAAAAGATTTTAGCCATATCAGGCCGGTTAGAAGCGGGATGATTATGATTAGTGCAGGTTGGCTACCTTTGAACAGTTTCAGCATGCGAAATGGTCAGATTTGGAATTCATCAGTAAGATCGAAGCCGATATCTCTGCGGCAGTATTTACCTTCAAAGATGATCTGGTCAGCATTTCTGTAGGTCCTGGCAAGAGCATCTACCATGTCTGAGCCATATGACGTAATGGCCACAACTCTTCCCCCGTTTGTCACGATCCTGTCTTCCGCAATAGCTGTACCCGCGTGAAAGATGATGCTGTTTTTCACTCCATCGAGATTTAATATTTCCCTGCCTTTTTCATATTTCCCCGGGTATCCTCCTGAGACAAGCATAACCGTGACAACTGTACGAGGATCTATCTCTATTTTTTTATTATTCAGTCTTTTTACAGCCACAGCCAAAAAATGATCAAGCAGATCGGATGTTACCCTGGGCAGGACAACTTCAGCTTCAGGATCTCCCATCCTAACATTATATTCTACCACATATGGATTACCAATCACATTCATCAGGCCAAAATAGAGAAAACCCCTGTAATCGATCTGCTCCTTTTTAAGACCTTCGACAGTTGGTTTAATGATCCGTTCTTCAACTTTCTTAAGAAAGATCCTGTCTGCAAACGGAACGGGTGACACAGCTCCCATGCCTCCCGTGTTCAGGCCTGTATCACCCTCGCCCACTCTTTTATAATCTTTCGCTTCGGGAAAAATAAGATACGAATCCCCATCTGTCAGTATAAAGACCGATAATTCAATACCGGCAAGATATTCTTCGATAATGACATTCTTACTGGCCTCCCCAAACATTCCTTCCAGCATATTCTTTAATAATTCTTCTGCTTCCTTTAGTGAATCACATATCAGTACGCCCTTCCCTGCAGCGAGACCATCTGACTTAAGCACAAAAGGAGGATCCATCGTTCTCAGGTAATCCACTCCCCTGTCGTACTCATCCAAAGTCACATTCCGAAATTTAGCAGTGGGGATATTATGCCGTGTCATGAATTCCTTCGCAAATTTCTTACTGCCCTCCAGCATCGCACCTGCTTTAGACGGGCCTATTACAGGAATCTTTCTCAATTCGTGGTCTTCTCTGAAAAAATCAACGATACCTGCAACCAATGGTGCTTCAGGACCCACGACAACCATATCAATATTCTCCTTCAGGACAAATGACCTGATCGCATCGAAGTCTTCCACCCCGATATCTACATTTGTCCCCTGTTCTCGTGTGCCGGCATTGCCCGGAGCAATAAAAAGCTTTTCCAAAAAGGGGCTTTGGGCCACCTTCCAGGCCAGTGTGTGTTCCCGTCCTCCGGAACCGAGGATGAGTACTTTCATGGAGTAAATATTTTGCTCCGTAAACTTAATGAATTCTCGCTGATATCAGGAATCCTTAATTGGAAAAAATCCTTTGCTTCATGTTTAGATCACAGAGTACCACAGAGAAATATTGAGTTACACAGAGCAATAACTCTGTGTAACTCTTTTTAAACTCCATGACTCTCTGTAACTTAAACTCTGTGGCTCTCTGTGACCCAAAAAAAAGCTTCCAATGGTTGGAAGCTTTCAGGTGGGACATAAAAAAGTCCGGCTATTCACCGGACCAGTATCTTCTAAGTTTGCGGCGCCCGGATACACCGGGCATATTTAGCTGATCTTCCGGAACTCATATGTCCCGCTGAGGCTGTCAAGCACTCTGGGAAGCACATAATTAAGATTAGGCTCGGCCTTGACGGAATCGTGGAAGACCACGATGGATCCTTCCCTTACATTCTCAAGCACATTCGTCAGCACTTTATCGGGAGATACCGTGGTACTGTAATCCTGGCTGAGCACATCCCACATAACGATCTGATAATTCTCTGAAAGATATTTTATCTGCGATGTTTTAAATCTCCCGTATGGAGGTCTGAAAAGATTTGATGAAATAAAATTGCCGGCCAGCTCAATATCATTAAAATACTCCTTGTTGTCCATCTGCCATCCTTTCAAATGACTGTATGTATGATTCCCAACTGCATGTCCTTCCTCAATGATCTGCTTGTATATGTCAGGATGCTTCTCAACATTTTTACCAAGACAGAAAAATGTTCCCTTTGCCTCATATTGCCTGAGTGTGTCCAGTACCAATGAGGTTACTCCTGGAGTCGGACCGTCATCAAAGGTCAGATAGACATGATTATGATCTGCCTGTTCCTTTCCTTTGAACCGCCAGATCAGTTCGGGAAATAGCTTCATCAACAATATCGGTGTCTTGACAAAAAACATGCGTAAAAACTAACCTGTTTCAGAGTATAAATTTACAAATTCCTGGAAAATATCCAACTGTCTGTCATTCAATTCATCCTGATCGTAAGTGTTTGTAAGCCTGACAATTTCCTGCATGATGTGCATTCTGATCTGTTTTTCATAATCGAGCCCTTCCATAAATTTCTTCTCAGCTGACAGGAAAAATCTCAATTCTTCAGCAATCACATCAGATAATTTTACAACGAGTTCACCTGCTTTTTCAGTATATCCAAGTATGTAATAATTTTCGATAATCGGAAGCATAAAATAGTTAAATGGCACACGGCTATGTGGCAGGATCTCCATACACCGGTCAAGTACAACCTTTGCTGAATCTTTTTTGCCTTCTGATACCAACGTTCCGGCAAGCCGTCCGAAGTTATTTCGCATATTTGAAAACATCCTCAGGTTATTCTCATCAAGATAAACAGAACTGTCTGTTACTCCTCCCCAACGATAATTATTGATGAAGTTATCATACATAATATCAGCATCAACGCTTCCTATATATCCCTGCACTTGTGGCTGGTATATAGGGACTATCCTGTAAGCGAGCCCTTCCAGCTGGAAGTAATTCTGAAGATTCATGTAAAGATCCCTGGCCACTGTAACGGCATAATATACAGGCCGTTCCCAATTATTATGATCAATCATATCATAGACCATCAACCCGTTCTTATATATCTCCTCCCTGTTCAGCTCCCATCTTATTTCATCAACTATCCTGTCTGCCTTTTCCCTGCTCAGGGTATTTGTCTGAAAGATCCTTGCAGTATCGATCTCAATGAAAAACTTCTTAGCAGGTATATAATCTATTCTCCCACGGATATTCCCGAGAGTCTTTGTCCTGCTATCTTCACTGCGGACAAAATCCATAGCATCACCGATACTCACATATTCATCGATCCTGTCGACAAGGTAAACGATGTCTCTTTTACCCATCCGGTATTGATCATGATTCATTGCAAAGGGAAGCGGATCCGATTCATAGGCTTTTCGTGCCATTTGATCGATGTACCAATCAGCTCCAAGATAACTGAGATTACACACGCGGACATCTGTTCTGACTCCTTCCACTTCCTGAACATACCATAAGGGGAAGGTATCGTTGTCTCCATTCGTGAACAGAATTGCATTTGGCGCGCATGAGTTCAGATAATTCCACGCGAAATCCCTTGCAGTATAACGACCTGATCGGTCGTGATCATCCCGGTTCTCCTTTGCCATTATCCCTGGTACCATGATCAGCGTAAGTAGAAAGACCAGGATACCCGGAATGATCCCCGGTATTTTCTTTTGCAGGATATCAGCCAGTGCAAGAACACCCAATCCAATCCAGATGGAAAATGCATAGAATGAGCCGGCATATGCATAATCCCTTTCACGTGGCTGAAACGGATACTGGTTCAGGTAAACCACGATAGCCAGACCTGTCATCAGGAACAACAGGACAACTACCCAGAAATCTTTTTTATTCCGGGAAAAATGAAAAATCATTCCGATAATGCCAAGTACAAGAGGCAACATGTAGTATTCATTCCTTGCTTTATTCTCTGACAAAAAAGCCGGGAGATTGACCTGTGATCCCAGACGTGATTCATCGATAAACCGGATTCCACTCAGCCAGTTACCTTTGAAAAACTCACCATGTCCCTGCAGATCATTCTGACGTCCGGCAAAATTCCACATAAAATATCTCAAATACATATGACCAACCTGATACCTGAAAAAGAACCTGAGGTTTTCACCAAAAGTTGGTTTTCTTCTAACTTCGGACTCACCGTT
>CAZGOR010000007.1:0-26796 GCA_964527875.1 uncultured Bacteroides sp.
GGATTATCCTTGGTTTGTATGTGTCCAACGGGAGGGTAAGAAATCTCTGGTTTGAAAAGCTTTAATTTCCCGTCATCCGCCGTAAGGCAAGTTTCAATTTTCGAATGCTTCGTGTTTCGTTTTTATTTCGAATTTCGATATTTCGGGTTTATTAAACTGCTATTGGTACAAATACTTTCGGATATTTTAAATATCCTTCAAAGCCACCTTCTCATCCGTACTCTTGATATACTTCTTCGCTTTGTCGGTCCTGAACTGCCAGCACACGGATATATAAAAAACGTTCAGCCTGGTAAAATCGGAGAAGCTCACATTGGTTTCACCAAGGTCCGGGCCTTCGTAATCCAGGTTCAGGAAATCTCCCAAGTAATATTTGAATTTTATATTGATCCCTTTCGGGAATTGCACTCCACCGAATACTGAAGGGATAAAAAGCTCAGTTTTGTTGCTGAACCATTCGGTATCTTTCACTTTACTTCCCTTCCTGTCGTTACTGTACCACCTTTTTGCCTTATAATGGAATAACAATTCATATTCACCGCCTCCAAATATGTAGAGATGATTTTTAAAAGATCCCACTTTTAGAGCAATTGGCACTCCAAGCGTATAGGAACGGCGGACCGTTTTCTGAGGGATATCATCATCATAGATGAATCCGACATTCCTGAGAGCCATGCCAGTGTAAAATCCTAGGTTATCAATAATATCAAAATGATAATATTGTCCCCAGTGAAAAAAACAGGTAAACCTTGGGGGTCTGCTGGTAATATTTGAACTGGACAGTTCAACATCAGAAAACTGGAATAACAAAGCTCCGCTGGTGATGGGATAGACTTTTTGAGCATTGATATCTGTAAAGAATGCTAATAAACCGCAAATAAGAAGTATAAAGTATCTTTTCATTTTCTCATATTATTAAAGCTTGACAAAGCTAAACATTTTTTTCTACTGATTTATGTTGAATTATTTGATGATTCTTCATTTATCCGAAGCTATGATAAAGGAAGAGGGGTTAAAAACTCGAAATTATAAACTTGCGAAATTCGAAACAAATCCGAAAAAAGAAATATCGAAAAACGAAAATTGCCGGAAGGCATGTTTCTTGTTTCGAAAGTTTCTAATTTCGTTTTTATTTCGGATTTCGAGTTTTTGAAGTTTAGATTTTCGAGTTTGTTTCAAATTTCGTTTATTTCGATTCTCAATTCTTAACCAGTTGTTCTTCAACAAGTTGTTCAAATTCCCTCATCAACATTCTTAAAACCTGATCCTTCGCACCAAACTGCAGATGATCGATCTGTGCCACAGGTAATACTCCCGTTGATGTTCCTGTCAGAAAAACAGCATCAAATTCCTTCAGTTCCTTCTTATGTATTGCCTTTTCAATTACAGGAATATTTCGTTTCGTGCATATTCCCAGGACATATTTCCTGGTGATACCGGGGAGTACATCAGTTATGGGTGGCGTAAAAGCTGTTCCATCAAGGATCGAGAAAAAATTTGCCTTGCTGGCTTCAGTGATAAAACCTTGTTCATCAACAAGCAATACTTCAAATACATTTTCTCTCAGGATGATATCGTTGATCCTGGCCCGAAAATCAGGACGCCATATTTTCTTGTTTGGATCTTTACGGGTAAATGAAAAAGTTATTATATTAACACCATTTTGATAATCAATTGGTTCAGGGTAACGATGGGGAACGAAATAAGTCAGGAAATGATTCGGTTTACCCTCCAGGTAATTGAAAAAAATCTTGATATTCCCTTCTGTGATATGATTCAATTGCGGGAGCAAATGGATCATTCTGATGATTTCATCTTCAGAATACCAGAGATCCAGATGTGCAAGATGAGCAGAATTCTGAGTCCGTTTGAGATGGTCTTTTGCAAACAAAAACCGGCCTTTCATAACCCTGATCACCTCGTATATAGAAGTTCCTTTGTTGATCAGATCAGCATGAAATTGTTTGCAATCAACAACTTTACCATCAAGAATAAACTTTTTGTTTATACATTCTTTCATGAAGGATTCAAAGATAGTTATTAAAGATTCAAAGACTGGCTTTGAATCTGAAATCGATCATATTTGATTTTTATTTTGTAATATATTGAAGATGAACTAAATTTACTGTAATTTGATTATTTTCCTTTGTGAAACCAAATATATAAAACAGGTGTCTTCCTGGACTGAAAGTTGCACAAAATCACGAATTTATTTATATTGTGTTGGTTTTCGGTTTAAAGGGCAATGTCATAATCTAAATATAATGGCTAATAAGCTTGTTTTTTTTGTTGATGATGATAAGATGATTCTTAATTTGCTTGAATATACTTTTAAAAGCAGACAGGGTATTGATGTAAAGACTTTTTTCTCAGGAGAGGAATGCCTTCAGAATATGCACCTGAAGCCAGACCTGATCGTACTTGATCATCTTTTTCCAAAAAACAAAGGACAGATGAGTGGGATGGAAACCCTGAAAAAATTGAAAGAAGCTGACAAAAAAGTTACAGTTATTGTTCTCTCGGCCCAGCAGGATGAAAAACTGATTCCTGAATTCCTGAAAAACGGCGCAAAAAAATATATCTCAAAGGACGAGTATTTCATTGATGAACTGATTGAATCAATAGAATCCGGCGTCTGATCCTCATTTGATTTAAGATTGATGATTAACGGTTTCAATATTATCAATACACACACCTGTTAGTGTTATTTTGTTAGAAATTTTAATTCAGCGTGGTACTGCGATCCCTCTTCTCCCCTTCACCCTTCCTTGGCCTCAGCCTTTTTGCCTGACGAATCCGCCTTAGGCGGAGAAGGCAGGAGCCTTAGCCTTCCTAACCGAAAGCCTTCACGACATCTGTTGCTGTTCAATAAATACGTTCTTAAAACTTTTTGTATATCCATATTAATTTTTACTTTTGCACGACAAAATTTTGAAGGTTGTGAGAGGATTGAGGAAATATATGATCTGTTTCGGGGGATTAGTTGACGGGAAACACAATTTCATGTTTGACATAGATAAAACGTTCTTTGATCTGTTTGATTTGTCAGAAATAAAAATTGGAAAATTAACAGCAGAGGTTAATCTTATAAAAGAACTACAGGTTATTGAGATGGAATTTTTTATCAACGGTACAGTGAATGTAACATGTGACCGTTGTCTGGATCAGTTTGATCTGCCGGTTCAATACAAAGGGCGATTGTTTTTCAAATTTGGTAAAGTACCACGTGAAGTTTCCGATGAGATCATCATACTTTCAACCGGCCAAACGGAAATAAATATTGCTCAATATCTTTACGAGTTTATTCATTTATCACTACCATATAGAAAGATACATCCCGATATTGATGGTAAATCCGGTTGTAATCCTGATATGATAAAGAAATTGGACTCATTGATAGTAAATAAGCCGGGTAATGAAAAGCATGATGTAAGATGGGATAAATTAAATGAAATCATTCATAAAAACTAATGGTTGATGGCACATCCGAAACATAAAATATCGAAGCAAAGAAGGGATAAGAGAAGAACACATTATAAGGCTAAGGTGCCCACCCTGGCCACATGTCCGACTACCGGAACTGTTCACCGGTATCACCGGGCTTATTATGTGGATGGCAATCTCTATTACAAGGGTAAGCTTGTGGTAGAGGAAGAAGTGAAAAAATAAATCTGTTTTATTACTTTCAGCTATTGCATGCAGATTGGATACGACATTTCGGGTAGCATCAAAGCATTGGGGTCAACTTTTCGAAGCACGATGGTGGCATATGTTGATCTATCACTTGTTGTAACGTTGGCTCTGATGAAAGCCAAAACCGGATTGACAAGATTGAACCCGTGAGGATATGCATCCTGACGGGTTTATTTTTTAATCATATAATAATTACTGAATTTTTCATCTCATGTCAAAAACCAGAGCAGCCATTACAGGCATTGATGTATTTCTTCCGGAATACCGACTTACCAATGATGAGTTAAGTACGATGGTTGATACCAGCGATGAATGGATTATGCAACGGATCGGGATTAAAGAAAGAAGAATTCTGAAGGAGGAGGGTAAGGCAACTGCTTATATGGGCACAAAGGCCGTCGAGGGTTTATTAAAAAAAACAAATACGAAACCTGAAGAAATAGAATTACTAATCGTTGCAACCATTACACCGGATATGCTTTTCCCGGCAACATCGAATATCATTGCATATGATACGGGATTGAAGAATGCGTGGACCTACGATTTGCTTGCCGCATGTTCCGGATTCCTGTTTGCTTTGCAGACAGGAACAGCTTTCATCGAAACCGGGAGGTATAAAAAAATCATCATTGTTGGAGCAGATAAAATGTCTTCTATTACAGATTATGAAGACCGGACCACCTGTCCCCTGTTCGGTGATGCAGGAACCGCGGTTCTACTTGAATCAACAACGGAAGATGTTGGAGTTATTGATCATATATTACATACCGATGGATCAGGAGGTAAATTCCTTTATCTTAAAGCCGGCGGTTCACTTCATCCTGCTTCGCATGAAACGGTTGAAAGGAGAGAACATTTTGTATATCAGGAGGGACAGCCAGTGTTCAAATTTGCTGTTTCAAGAATGGCAGATGTTTCTATTGAGATTATGAAACGAAATAATGTTTCGAACGACGAACTGGCTTATCTGGTCCCTCATCAGGCCAATATGAGAATTATTGAGGCAGTGGCACGCAGAATGGGTTTGATCAGAGAAAAGGTCATGATCAATATTCAGAGATACGGGAATACGACAGCTGCAACTATTCCCCTGTGTCTCTGGGAATGGGGAAAAGAATTGCATAAGGGAGATAAGCTCGTCCTTTCAGCATTCGGCGGTGGCTTTACATGGGGAGCAATTTATCTGAAATGGGCATATGATCCTGTTTAGTTAACAAAATTTAATATCTTTGAAAATCTGAAAGATGCTATTATAGAATAAGGATAAATGAAATAATTAAAAAGAGATGGCCAAAAATAATAACGAAACAGAAAATAATGGGATCAATATCATTGGGGTTGGGACTGAAATCGAGGGAGATATCATATCTAATGGTGACATCCGCATAGATGGAAGCCTTTCAGGAAAGCTTTCAACTAAAGGTAAAGTAGTGATAGGAGTAACAGGAAAAGTTAAGGGTGAGATCATATGCAAGAATTCAGATGTTGAAGGATATATCGAAGGGAAAATACATGTTGCTCAATTATTATCCTTAAAAGCCACTTCCCAGGTATTTGGCAACATCATTGCTGCAAGGCTGGCTATTGAACCAGGATGCAGGTTTACCGGTAACTGTGACATGAATACAGGGTCTACTTTAAAAGGCGAAAAACAAAGCGACGAAAAACAAAAAGACGAAAAACAAGAAAAACAAATTGTCGGGACTGAATAATTATGCCAAGTATTCCACACTGGCCTTTCAAATGATTGCTATCATCCTTGTTGGTGTGTTTGGAGGTATTCAGCTTGATAAAGTTGTACCTATGGAATTCCCGCTATTTACTGTTCTTTTTACAATTCTCTCAGTGATTTTATCAATGTATTATGCCATTAAGGATTTGTTGAAGATGAAATAAGTCAATCATAATGGCCATGATTGCTTCCCATTTGAAAAAGTTCATTATTCTTCTTTTTATTCTTACAATAGTAATTTACACTTGCGGGATTGCATTATTCAATACTGTTCTGAAAGATTACTATTTCGGTGGATTTCTGTTTATGCCAGTGTTGTTTTTTGGTATTACCCTGGGTGTCCATATCCATCTTATCAGGATCAGCCAGGAAGACATAAAAAAATTTACGCCCAGGTTTATCGGCACTACCGGGATCAAGATGGGTCTATATTTCGCCCTGATTATCGTTTATCTGTTAATAGACCGTAATCACGCAGTTCCATTTCTCATTTCTTTCCTTATCATGTATTTGATATATACCATTTTTGAAATTATTTTTGTTTTAAGTTATTTGAAGAGAAAATAGATAATATTATCACTATATATTAAAATCACCAGCACAACGCATTAAATGCTGATTGTTTTTACTATTTTTAGGTTGCAAATTCAGTAATATTTGTGAAGGGTTTTAAAAAAATATTATCATATTTTCTGGGTGTTCTTTTCTTTTTCGTGATTATAGCTGCACGACCAAAGAAGCACGAACCTGTATTACTATCAAGGTATACAGAAGAACAAGCATCATTTGATGAACACGAAGAATCTAATGCAGAAGAAGGTTTTGTTCCCGGTGAATTCATTTTAGATCATATCGGAGATGCTTATGAATGGCATATTCTGACTTATAAGGATTTTCATCTTACCATTCCATTACCTGTTATCATAATCAGCCAGACCAAAGGATTGAATGTTTTTTTATTCAGCAAATTTCATCAGGGTCATGAAGTTTATAAAGGTTTTAAGTATGCCACAAGTGGTGAAAACGAGGGAAAAATTGTTGAGATCATGGATGATGGTAGTACGGCACGTCCATTATTGGATCTATCTTTTACAAAAAATTGTTTAGCCATCCTGGTTAGTATTATCCTGATGTTGTGGGTATTTATTTCAGTGGCCAAAACATATCTTAGAAGACCCAGGAAAGCTCCTAAAGGATTACAGAACTTTGCCGAGCCTATTATCATATTTATCAGGGATGAAGTTGCAATCCCTTCTATCGGGAAAGATAAATATGAGAATTTTTTACCTTTTTTACTGACGATTTTCTTTTTTATCTGGATCAACAATATGATGGGATTGATCCCCATCTTTCCGGGGGGAGCCAATGTGACAGGCAATATAACAGTGACGATGCTGCTTGCGCTCTTCACGTTTGCCATTACGACGATCAACGGCAACAAGAATTACTGGCAGCATATCTTTAATCCACCTGGCGTACCATGGTGGTTAAAATTCCCGATTCCACTGATGCCCATTATTGAAATTGTAGGCATGTTTACCAAACCTTTTGTTCTGATGGTTCGTCTCTTTGCCAATATCGCCGCGGGACATATTATTGCACTGGGTTTTTTCAGTCTGGTATTTATTTTCGGAGAGATGAAAATGATGATGGGTTATGTTGTTTCCCCGCTGACGATCGCTTTTACTATTTTTATGACGTTTCTTGAATTACTGGTTGCTCTTATTCAGGCATATGTTTTTACCCTCCTTTCAGCATTGTATTTCGGGATGGCAACGGAGGAACATCATTAGATACGACAATATAATTTATTAAAGGTTTTAATCAACGAGGTACTATATTATTACTTTAAAACGATGAGTTATGACTACAATGATGGTTTTATTACAGGTTGCTGCTTTAGCTAAATTGGGTGCCGGACTGGGTGCAGCAGGTTCAGCTATAGGTGCTGGACTGGGAATTGGCAGGATCGGTGGTACGGCAATGGAAGCTATTGCGAGACAGCCGGAAGCTGCCGGTGATATACGATCAAATATGATTGTTTCCGCCGCTTTGATCGAAGGGGTTGCCTTCTTTGCAGTTGTCGTCTGTCTGCTTATCCTCTTTATTCAATAAGAGGTGTTTTGCTGCACGGACAGATGCTTTTGACTGTTCGTGCAGCAAATTTATAAACCAAAAAAAGTAAAAAAATGGAACTGATAACCCCCGGAATCGGATTGCTTTTCTGGATGCTGGTCATGTTCGTGATTGTGTTATGGATCCTGAAAAAATTTGCATGGAAACCAATCATGAATGCCCTGAAAGACCGCGAAATGTCAATCCAGGAAGCATTAATGTCGGCAGATAGTGCCAGGAAAGAAATGGAAAAACTTCAGGCCGACAATGAAAAAATAATGGCCGAAGCAAGAGCCGAAAGAGATACAATCATCAGGGATGCAAAACAGGTTAAGGATAACATGATCAATGAGGCGAAAGGCCAGGCTTCTGATGAAGCCAAAAAAATCATTCAAGCTGCTATGAAAGAAATTGAAAATGAAAAAATAGCAGCTATCGATGAAATCAAAAGTAAAGTGGCTGAACTATCTATAGAAATTGCGGAAAAAATACTCAGGGAAAAACTTGCCGATAATAAGAAGCAAAAAGAAATGATCGAGAAGCTCATCAAAGAATTCAAACCTAATTAACTCATGTTGCAAGTTACAAGTTGTTAAATATCAATATAATGTTATTAAATACTTGAATATATAATTCAAGACAAAATGAAGTAAAACTTAATTCATATTTATTTATAGAAAGATTATTATTGAACGATATATGAATGATAGCAAAATATCGGTCAGGTATGCAAAAGCTTTGATAATGAGTGCGAAAGAACAAAAAGTTCTGGAACCTGTCAGGAGAGATATGGAATTATTGCTCGAAACACTTAAAGGAACTCCCGAATTATTAGAGTTACTTGAGAGTCCGATTATCGGGTCAGGTAAAAAGCTGAAGATCATGAACACGATCTTTTCCGGCAAAATAGAACAATTAACGCTTTCATTTTTCCATCTGGCTGTCACGAATAATCGTGAAGAATATCTTCCTGGTATGGCCAGGATGTATATCGATCTGTTTAAGCAGGAGAAAGGGATAAAAAAGGCTTCTTTAATCACAGCTGTTCCGATTGGAAAAGAGATCAGAAGTACTATGATCGGTATGATCAAAAAGATTTACCATGCAGAGATTGAAATTAATGAGGAAATTGATAAACAAATTATTGGGGGTTTTATCCTTCAGGTTGAGGATCAGCTTTTGGATGCAAGTGTAACAGGACAGCTCAGGAAAATCAAGAAAAATCTTATAGAAAAATCATATAAATAACATTCAAAACTTTATCACATGGCTGAAATCAAACCAGCGGAAGTTTCTGAAATATTGAAGAAACAGCTAGAAGGCTTAAAAACAGATGCTGAACTTGAAGAAGTAGGTACAGTTTTACAGGTGGGTGATGGTATTGCACGCATCTACGGTTTATCCAATGTTCAGGCAAATGAACTGATCGAGTTTGAAAATGGTTCGAAAGGTATTGTTCTGAACCTCGAGGAAGATAATGTAGGAGCTGTATTGTTTGGTCTTTCGGAAGAGATCCGTGAGGGAGACCAGGTGAAGAGGACAGACAGGATTGCTTCCCTTGATGTAGGGGAAGGAATGCTGGGCAGGGTTATCAATACCATTGGTGAACCCTTGGATGGGAAAGGACCAATTAAGGGTAAAACATACGAGATGCCGCTTGAGAGAAAAGCTCCCGGGGTCATATTCAGACAACCTGTAAACCAACCATTGCAAACAGGTATTAAGGCAATAGATGCAATGATCCCGATCGGGAGAGGACAACGTGAGCTGATCATCGGTGACAGGCAGACAGGAAAAACAGCAATAGCTATTGATACGATCGTCAACCAGAAAGAAAATTATATAAACGGTGAACCTGTGTATTGCATCTATGTTGCAATTGGACAAAAAGGTTCAACTGTTGCAGGGATCGCGAAAAACCTTGAAGACCTTGGCGCTATGCCTTATACTGTTATTGTTTCCGCTACGGCTTCAGATCCTGCTGCACTGCAGTTTTATGCCCCCTATGCGGGATGTGCCATTGGGGAATATTTCAGAGATACCAGTAACGATGCCCTGATCATTTATGATGATCTTTCCAAACAGGCTGTTTCATATCGTGAGGTATCCCTTTTACTCAGAAGACCTCCGGGACGTGAAGCCTATCCGGGTGACATCTTTTACCTGCATTCCCGTCTCCTGGAAAGAGCAGCTAAAATTATAGAATCAGATGAGATAGCAAAAAAGATGAATGACCTTCCCAAATCCCTGAAATCTATTATCAAAGGAGGCGGATCACTGACAGCATTACCCATTATTGAGACACAAGCTGGTGATGTTTCGGCGTATATCCCGACAAATGTAATATCTATTACTGACGGACAGATTTTTCTTGAATCCAATCTGTTCAATGCAGGTGTCAGACCTGCAATTAATGTTGGTGTTTCTGTTTCAAGAGTTGGAGGAAAGGCACAGATCAAGGCGATGAAACAGGTAGCCGGGACACTGAAACTGGATCAGGCTCAATACCGTGAACTGGAAGCATTTGCCAAGTTTGGATCTGACCTCGACAAAGCTACCCTGGCAATACTTGATAAAGGTGCTAAAAATGTTGAAATACTGAAACAAAATCAATTTGCCACGGTACCTGTTGAACGACAGATAGCAATCATATTCTGCGGAACAAGGGGTCTGCTGGCTAATATCCCGGTAGATAAGGTAAAGGAGTTCGAGACTGAATATCTTGATTACCTGGAAGTCAAACAAAAAGAAGTAATGAAAGTCCTGAAAAAAGGCGATCTTACTAAAAAAGAAGAGGAGATTCTTGAAAAAACAGCAAGAGAAATTGCTGCCAAATATGAAAAATAGATCAGAATAATAGCGATGATATCTGTTTAGAAATATGCCCAGCCTGAAAGAAATACGAACCAGGATTGCCTCTGTCACATCAACAAGGCAGATCACCAATGCAATGAAAATGGTGTCTGCTGCCAAATTAAGGAAAGCACAGGATGCAATTCTGCAGATCAGACCTTATGCCAATAAATTGCAGGAGATTCTGGGAAATGTAAGCGATGTCCTGTCAAAAGATGAGGAAAATGTATACCTGAGGGATCAGGATCCTGAACATGTATTGCTTGTGGTTATCACTTCTAACCGCGGGCTATGTGGGGCTTTTAATTCCAATATCTTCCGTACTGTCATCCAAATGGCATCAGATCATTACGGAAACCTGATGAAAAAGGGAGATCTCCATTTTTTTGCTATTGGGAAAAAGGGAGCAGATTACCTGAAGCGTAAGAAATATCCGGTGATTGGTGTTCGGAATGACTTGTTTGATGGTTTGAACTTTAAATCGGCAAGCATGGTTGGTGAAGATCTGATCCATAAATTCCTGGTAAAAGAATATGACAGGATCTATTTAATATATAATCAGTTCCAAAATGCTGCAGTGCAGATCATTACAACTGAACAATACCTCCCGGTAGAAATACCTGAAACGGAGGAAGAGAAACATACATTTCATGATTATATTTTTGAACCTTCAAAGGAATATATTGTTACTGAATTGATTCCGAGATCATTAAAGATTCAGTTTTACAAAGCTCTTCTCGACTCAAATGCTTCCGAGCATGGGGCACGGATGACGGCTATGCACCATGCTACCGATAATGCAACTGAAATTATAAGGGAATTGAGATTGAATTATAACAAAGCCAGACAGGCAGCAATAACCAAAGAATTGTTGGAGATTGTATCGGGCGCAGAAGCACTTAGAGGATAATCTGCTGAATCAATATTCATCCCAACTTTTAATTGCAATATCAGAAAGATCCAGTTTGCAGAAAGCGGTAATAAAGGCACTGGCCAAACGCGCATTTGTAATAAGCGGGATATTGTAATCAACGGCGTTTCTGCGGATGGAATAATCATTGCTCAATTCAGATTTTGTAAGATCTTTGGGAATATTGATGACCAGGTCGATAAGTTTATTCCTGAGGTAGTCGAGGGTATTGGGTTTCTTTTCTTCGTCGGGCCAATGAAGCATGGTTGATTCTATATTATTGAGCTTTAAAAAATTGTGTGTTCCTCTGGTTGCAAAAAGAATATAACCTTTTTCTGCAAGCATTTTACAACTATTGATCAATTCTACCTTTGACCTCATTGGACCGGTAGAAAGAAGGATATTCTTTTCAGGGATCCGGTAACCGACAGAAAGCATTGATTTCAGAATAGCTTCGTAAAAATTATCTCCGATACAACCGACTTCTCCGGTCGAAGACATGTCGACTCCCAGTACCGGATCCGCTTTTTTAAGCCTTGAAAAAGAAAACTGGGGGGCTTTGATACCTATATAATCAAGGTCAAAGCTTGATTTATGTGGTTTTTCAACCGGTATGCCGAGCATCACTTTGGTAGCAAGATCAATTAAATTGGTTTTAAGAACCTTTGAAACAAAAGGCATGCTTCTTGAAGCCCTCAGGTTACACTCAATAACCTTGATGTCATTATCTTTTGCAAGAAATTGCATGTTAAAAGGTCCGGAAATATTCAAGGCAGAAGCGATATCCCTGGAGATCTTTTTAATCCTTCTGACGGTTTCGAAATATATTTTTTGTGGGGGAAATACCATTGTTGCATCACCGGAATGAACACCAGCAAATTCAACATGTTCATTGAGAGCGTATGCTAACAATTCGCCATTTCTGGCAACAGCATCAATTTCAATTTCCTTTGCCTGCTGGATAAATTCTGAAACGACAACGGGATATTGCTTTGATACTTTGACTGCAAGATTAAGAAATTGCTCCAGTTCATCCTTATTTGAGACGACATTCATTGCAGCACCTGAAAGAACATATGATGGCCTGATCAGAACCGGGAATCCCACTTCATGCGCGAACCTGTGAACATCTTCAATACTGGTAACTTCCTTCCATCTTGGCTGGTCGATTTTAAGACTGTCCAGGAGCAGGGAAAACTTATGACGGTTTTCTGCATTATCAATAGACACCGGAGAAGTTCCGAGTATATTGACTTTTTGATCATGCAAACGCATAGCGAGATTATTCGGGATCTGTCCTCCCATTGATATGATCACACCCATAGGATTTTCCAGGTCAACAATATCCATGACTCTTTCGAAAGATAATTCATCAAAATAAAGCCTGTCACAAACATCGTAATCAGTACTGACTGTTTCCGGGTTGTAATTGATCATCACAGAACGGTACCCCTGTTCATTAACTGTATAAAGTGCATTCACGCTGCACCAGTCAAATTCCACACTGCTTCCAATACGATAAGCACCTGATCCCAGCACAATAACTGATTGATTATCATGGATGAAATCAATATCATGATCATAACCACTGTAGGTAAGATAAAGATAGTTTGTCATGGCAGGATATTCTGCCGCCAGTGTATCAATCTGTTTGACACAAGGTAAAACTCCAATCTGTTTTCTGAAATTTCTGACCTCCAGGCTCTTTCCTGTGATTGATTTAGGTCCTGGTTTAAAAATATGCCGGGCAATTTGAAAATCAGAGAAACCCATTATTTTTGCCTTTCTTAAAAGTTCAACAGGTACTTCTTCCAGGGATTTTAGTCTTTCGAGTTCATTTTTGAGTTCATAGATATTTCTGAGCTTGATCAGGAACCAACGGTCAATTTTGGTTAAATCGTATATTCTCTCAACAGAAAATCCTTTTTCAAAAGCCTGTTCAATAACCAGAATTCTTATATCGGTAGGTTCGGCAAGTTCCTTCTCCACATCTTCAAAGTGAAGATCCCGGTTGCCTGTAAATCCGTGCATGCCCTGTCCAACCATTCTGATCCCTTTCTGGATCGCTTCTTCAAATGTTCTGCCGATAGCCATAACTTCTCCGACACTTTTCATACTGCTATCAATGAGCCTGGATACACCCGTAAATTTATTCAGATCCCAGCGGGGTATTTTACAAACGATATAATCAAGAGCAGGTTCAAAAAAAGCCGGGGTGGTTTTTGTGACTGAATTCTTCAATTGATGAAGGCCATATCCCACAGCCAGTTTTGCTGCAATAAATGCCAGAGGATAGCCGGTTGCTTTTGAAGCCAGTGCACTTGAACGTGAAAGCCTGGCATTGACTTCAATAACCCGGTAATCTTCAGAATTCGGATCAAGTGCAAACTGTATGTTGCATTCCCCAATGATACCAATATGCCTGATGATGTCAATCGAAAGTTCCCTGAGTCGATGATATTCCCTGTTGGTAAGTGTTTGTGAAGGGGCTACCACTATACTTTCCCCGGTATGGATACCCAGCGGGTCAAAGTTTTCCATATTACAGACCGTGATGCAGTTATTGTAACGATCACGCACGACTTCATATTCAACCTCTTTCCATCCTTTCAGAGATTCCTCGATAAGGATCTGAGGTGAATAGGAAAACGCTTTAGATGCCTCGTAAACAAGCTCATCTTCATTTGAACAGAAACTACTGCCCTGACCGCCCAGGGTATAAGCAGCCCGTATGATGATCGGGAAACCCAGGGAACCGGCTGCTTTCACAGCTTCATTCACCGTGTTGACAGCTTGACTTTTTGGAGTTTGTACCTGAATCTCATTTAACCGTTTGATAAAATTCTTTCTGTCTTCTGTGTCAATGACTGCCTGAACAGGAGTACCCAGTACCTTCACACCATTTTTTTCAAGTATGTTATGCTTATATAATTCAATGCCACAATTCAGAGCTGTCTGCCCGCCAAATGAAAGTAAAATCCCATCCGGTTTCTCTTTCTCAATGACTTTCTCAACAAAGTATGGAGTTACCGGCAGGAAATATACTTTATCGGCAATTTTTTCAGACGTTTGAACAGTCGCAATGTTTGGATTGATAAGGATAGTTTGGATATTTTCCTCACGGAGAGCCTTTAAAGCCTGTGAACCGGAATAATCAAATTCTCCGGCTTCCCCGATCTTGAGAGCACCGGAACCCAGAATGATAACCTTGCTGACTGATCCCTTCATAATTCAGGAAAAATGTTTCGTAATGATTGATTGTGATACCCGTGAAAAAACCTTTTCTCCAGATAGGAGTGCTGTTGTAAATGATGAATATATGGTAATTCTCATGATGAAGCACATCGCCAAAAATACAATTTTTAATGTAAATGTTTGAATTATTAAAAAAATGTATATTTTTGCAAAATGAATGTATAAATATGCATTATGAATACAAAAGCTCAGCGGTTTCTGGTTATCAGGAATATAATTGAAAATCAACGGATCTCCAGTCAGGAAGAACTGCTGGATCGGTTGAAAAAGGAAGGATTCCATCTTACTCAGGCGACATTATCGCGTGATTTGAAATTCCTTCGTGCCGGCAGGATCCCTGATCCTGAGAAGGGTTATATTTATTTTTTACCTTCTGGCAGGACTGAACAGGAGAACATATTATTAAGGGAGAACTTTCCTTTAAACGGATTTCTGTCGGTTGAATTTGCCTGGCACATGGGAGTAGTGAAGACTCATCCTGGCTATGCGAACAGCATAGCTTCAGCTATTGACAATCTGGAGAGTTACTATATTCTTGGCACTGTGGCAGGAGATGATACAATATTAATCATTCCCAGGGAAGGTGTTTCAAGAAATGACATTTTGAATGAGTTAGCCAGGTTAATCCCGGATTTGGCAGAAACTACTTAAATAATAAAAATCATGGGAAACATTGAGATTAAAATTGCAGGTCCGGAGTATATGAAATATGTTCCGGAAATTGAAGAAGCGATTACACAGGCTTCAAAAGTAAAGGGGACAGGTATTGCAAAACGGTCAAAAGAGTACCTGAGCAGCAAAATACTTGAAGGAAAAGCAGTGATCGCGATAACTCAGGAAGGTGAGTTTACTGGTTTCTGTTATATAGAATCATGGGGTCATTCGAAATTTGTTGCCAACTCAGGTCTTATTGTCAAGGAAAAGTTCCGCGGGCATGGATTGGCGATGAAGATAAAGGCTGAGGCATTCAAGTTATCAAGAAAATTATTTCCGGGAGCAAAAATATTCGGGCTGACTACCAGCCTGGCTGTAATGAAGATTAATTCAGCTCTGGGTTACAAACCGGTCACATTTTCAGAGCTTACAGATGATGATGAGTTTTGGAAAGGCTGCCAGAGCTGTGCATACTATGATGTATTATTCCGTACCAACAGAATGCATTGTTTGTGCACAGGTATGCTATATGATCCTGAAAAAGAAGAAAAAAACAAATTTGCTAAGAAATATGGAAGAAAAAACGAGGAAAATACAGGGAAGGTCCGGAAAGACATATTACAATATCTGAATCCTATAAAGAAGAATAAAATCGGTATATAAAAAGTTATATTGTTCGAATAATAATATTTACTGTTCAATGAAAGAAAAAGTGGTAGTCGCATTCAGCGGAGGTCTGGATACCTCTTTCTGTGTCACATATTTTATCAGGGAAAAGAAATATGAGGTTCACAGTGTTTTTGTCGATACAGGAGGATTCGACGAGAAACAAATCAAACAAATTGAAGAAAGGGCGTATACCCTCGGCGTTAATCATCACAAAACGGTTGATGTGAGTCAAAGGTACTATCAGCAGTGTATCAGGTATCTGGTATTTGGTAATATGCTGCGCAACAAGTCATACCCGATGTCTGTGAGTTCAGAACGGACATTTCAGGCCTTGGCAGTGTTGGAATATGCACGAGAGAATGATATCACGATACTTGCTCACGGTAGTACGGGTGCAGGAAATGATCAGGTAAGATTTGACATGATTTTTTATATACTGGCTCCGGAAATGACAATACTGGCCCCTGTCAGAGATTTGGGGATATCAAGGGAAGATGAAAAAAAATACCTGGAGGAATCGGGGGCCGATGTGACATTTCCTGATTATGAATACAGTCTCAACCAGGGATTATGGGGGACATCTGTTGGCGGACGTGAAACACTCACCTCTCATCTCGGTCTTCCGGATCATGCATATCCCGGACAACTTGAAAGCAAGGATGAGATGAATATAGAAATTGAATTCCAGCAGGGTGAAATCACAGGGGGGATAGAAGCCATTAAAAATCTTCAGAAGGTTGGTTCTGCCTATGCCATTGGAAGAGGTATTCATGTGGGAGAGACCATCATTGGCATCAAGGGACGGGTCGGGTTTGAAGCACCGTCTCCAATGATGATCATAAAAGCTCACCAGGAACTGGAGAAACATGTGCTGAGTAAATGGCAGATATACTGGAAAGATCAGTTATCAGAATGGTATGGAATGATGTTGCATGAAGGCCACTATCTCGACCCGGTCATGAGAAATATTGAAACCTTCCTTGAGCAAAGCCAGAAAACTGTGAATGGGAAAGTGTTTATGAAATTGAGGCCATATTCATTTGCGATTGAAGGTATTTCTTCAGATTATGACCTGATGCAGGCCTCAAAAGCACGGTATGGTGAAATGACCATGGGATGGACCGGTGAGGATGTAAAAGGATTTACAAAAATCCTGAGTAATCCTATGAAGATTTATTATTCTGTCAATAAGAAGTGAAAAGAATGGAAGAATGAGACTGTAACGAAAAGTGATTTAAAAAAATCACAATTTTGGGCTAAGGCTCTAATAATTAATGATTTAACATGAGGGATGTGTCACAACTCCCTGCTTTGAAAATAAATTAGGTATGGAAAAAATTGCAATACTTGGTGGTGGGAATATCGGCAGGGCCATTGCACTGGCATTACTGAATATAGGAAAAAGAAAGCCTGAAGATATTTACATTACACGCCGAAATCCGGATTTACTAAATGATCTGAAGAACCTGGGATTTCACACGGGATCTGACAATGCAAAAGCAGTTAAAGAAAGTGATATTATTTTACTTACGGTGAGACCGAAACAGCTGAATGATCTGGTAAATGAAATCAGGGAATCTGTTGAACCATCCAGACATATTCTGGGTTCTGTGATTACAGCATACACAATCAATGAAATTGAGGGGAAATTTGGTTATCCACTTCAGATAGTAAGAATTATACCTAATACAGCTATTGCAATTGGGGAATCTATGACATGCCTGGCGTGCAAACCAGATGAACCAAAAACGATGGATATCATCAAAAACATTTTTGATCCTCTGGGTGCAATCCTTTTAATAAATGAAGAATTAATGTCGGCTGCAACAATCATTGGAGCCTGTGGCATCGCTTTTTTCCTGAGGACCATACGAGCTGCATCACAGGGAGGAATCCAGGTAGGTTTCCATGCTGAAGATGCGCAGATCATTGCGGCTCAGACAGCCCGTGGAGCTGCTTCTTTATTATTGAGCACAAATCATCATCCGGAAGGAGAAATTGACAAGGTTACTACACCAAAAGGATGTACCATAGCAGGATTAAACGAGATGGAACACAATGGGCTGAGTTCTGCAATGATTAAAGGTATTATTAAATCTTATGAAGAGATAAATAATCTTAAATAGTTCATTTCGTGGATATTAAAGAAACAAAGAATTTTGCTGTCAATGTCTTGAAAGAGCTGATCAGGATACCTTCTTTCAGCAGGGAAGAGAAACAAGCAGCTGATTATATTGAGGGAATTTTAAAAGATATTGGATGGATCGTTGAAAGAAAACGGAATAACATCTGGACAAAAAAAATTTATGGAGAACAGTTACCTGTATTGTTATTAAATTCCCATCTCGATACTGTGAAACCCGGAGATGCCTGGACATATGATCCATTCGAACCGGTTGATGAGAATGGCAGAATCTACGGATTGGGAAGCAATGATGCAGGTGCTTCACTTGTCAGTCTTCTGGCAGTTTTCATTCTGCTGTCGAATCAAAGTGAATCTCCATATAATTTAATTTTTGCGGCAACTGCTGAAGAAGAAATATCAGGTCCAAATGGTGCAGAGTCAATTCTTGAAGATATTGGAGATATTGATCTGGGTATTATTGGTGAGCCAACAGGGATGCAACTGGCTGTTGCAGAAAAAGGGCTTATGGTTTTAGACTGCATGGCTCATGGACAACGGGCACATGCCGCATCGAAAAAAGGGGTGAATGCTATTTACCAGGCTATACTTGATATTGGGTGGATCAGGGATTATAACTTTGTAAAGAAATCCGGGTTACTTGGCGATGTGAATATGCAGGTGACTCAAATAAGCGGAGGAGAATCGCATAATATTATACCAGAAAAATGCTGCTTTGTTGTTGATGTAAGAACAAATGAGTGCTATACCAACAGGGAGGTTTTTGATATTATTTCCCAGCATCTCTCCAGTGAGGTGAAATGCCGATCATTAAGGTTGAATCCTTCATACATAAGTATAGATCATCCGGTGGTAAAAAAAGCAAAGGAAATTGGGATCAGCTGTGTAGGTTCCAATACTCTTTCCGATCAGTCTCTGATGTTATTCCCAACGGTCAAAATAGGCCCCGGTGATTCGTCAAGATCACATACTGCAGATGAGTATATTATTAAAAATGAGATCACTGATGGTATTTATACATTTATGCGTTTGTTGCAAAATCTTGAACTGTCATGAAACTGTGGGATAAAGGAAAACAATTGGATAAGATGATCGAAGATTTTACCACCGGAAAAGACCGGAAATTGGATCTTCTCCTGGCAGAATATGATGTGATTGTATCTGTTGCACATGTGATCATGCTTGAATCCGTAAATCTTTTATCTGCTGAAGAATCAAAAGATCTTGTAAAAGCTTTGAAAAAAATATATGATCAGATCATTGCAGGAAATTTCAGTATCAGCAAAACAGCAGAAGATATACATAGTGAGGTTGAAAAACAACTGACGGAATTGCTTGGTGATACCGGGAAAAAAGTGCATACCGGACGATCTAGAAACGACCAGGTGCTCACCGATCTGCACCTTTTTACCAGGGATAAGATCAGGGAAATTGTTTTAACAATTCAGAAACTTACAGGAAACATCCTTCATTTAAGCGAACGTTACAAGGATTATATGATGCCCGGATATACCCATTTTCAGGTAGCCATGCCTTCGTCATTCGGATTATGGTTTGGAAGTTTTGCAGAAACGCTTTCCGATGATTTACTCGTATTGCATGCTGCTTACCGGATCATTAACCAGAACCCTCTTGGGTCGGGTGCTGGTTTCGGGACATCTTTGCCAGTCAACAGACAATTAACAACAGAATTGCTGGGATTTGATAACCTGCGGTATAATTCCATGCATGCTATGAATGCCAGGGGGAAAAGCGAACTAATCACGGTCCAGGCATTATCGGCCATAGCCTCCACGGTTGGCAAATATGCTGGTGATGTATGCCTTTTTATGAGCGGGAATTTTAATTTTATTGATCTGCCAGGGAAATTTTTAACCGGATCAAGTATAATGCCCCACAAAAGAAATCCTGACATTTTCGAACTTGTTCGTGCCACGTGTTCATCCATCCAGGCTCTTCCGGGCGAGATCAGCCTGATATCAAATAACCTGCCGTCAGGTTATCACCGCGATTATCAGGTTATGAAAGAACATTTTTTACCGGTTTTTGAAAAACTTACCGGTTGCCTGCGCATAATGGACTATGTATTTCCTGAATTGATCATAAAGAAAGTGGACCTTACGGATGAAAAATACAGGTATATCTTCAGTGTTGAAAAGGTCAACAGACTGGTAATGGATGGTATTCCTTTCAGGGAAGCTTACAGGAAAGTCGCAGATGATATTCAGCAGAGAAAATATTCCTCATCCGGTCATGTGGATTATACCCACGAAGGCAGTATCGGTAATTTATGTAATGATAAAATATCTGAAAAAATAAACCAAAGAATTCAGATGTTTGAATTTGAGAAGTGGGAGAAAGCAATTGAGGAATTGTTGGGAATGAGTGATTAAAATCATGTCAAGTATGTTTGAGTAAATTAAATTAATCATTTTTATCTGCCAATTGAAAATTAGGTTCCATAGATCATGAATTGGTAAAATGTAGGTTTATCATAATTAAATTTTACTTATTGTTCAATACTTAAAAGAGTTCTCGCAGATATTCGCAGATCAATGCGCAGATTTTAACAGATTTTTGATCTACAGTCTATTGTTTCTGCGTGAATCAGCATCCTCCCGAGTCCTCGAAGGATCTGCGGTAATCTGCGAGAAAAAATTACAAATTTTATAAAGTAATATATTTTATATAATAGTTGTGATAAAGCTGCATACAATGAAATATTTTAAAATAATCAATAACACCAATTTTATAAGGATTAAATCAAATGAACATCAGGGAAAAATTGAAGTATACAGAACGTATTGTGATTAAGGTGGGGACGAGTTCCCTTTCTTTTCCGAATGGGAAGATGAATTATTCAAGAATAGAAAAACTCACAATGATCCTTTCTGAATTGGTGAGTTGTGAAAGGGAGATTGTTATGGTTTCTTCAGGTGCTGTGGGAGTTGGAGCAGGAAGGTTAAAAATGCAGGAACCACCTGAAGCACTCGTGCCCAGGCAGGCATTAGCAGCGATTGGTCAGGTTGAACTGATCAGGATTTACCAGAAGTTTTTTGATGAATATAACCAGATGGTTGCACAGGTATTACTTACACGTGATGGAATGGATGATGAATCCAGACGAAACAATGCAAAAAATACCCTGAACCAATTATTGAAAATGAACATCATCCCGATCATAAATGAAAATGACACGGTATCCACAGCTGAAATTCAGTTCGGTGATAATGACAACCTGTCAGCAAAAGTGGCAGTATTATTAAATGCCGGTTTGTTGATCATGTTGTCCGATATTGACGGATTATATTCAGGAGATCCTAAAAAAGATGAATCGGCAGAGATCGTTTCTGTTGTTCAGGAATATAGTGATGAAATTGAACAATACGCGATTCATTCCACATCAACCTTTAGCAAAGGGGGAATGGCCACTAAGATCCAGGCTGCCAGGTATTGCACAGATAACGGGGTACATGTTGCAATCATTAATGGTGATGATCCGGTCAATATACACCGGATTCTTTCCGGAAAGGAAATTGGAACATTATTCTTGTCCTGTAAAAGTTATGTCTAATAACTGTTTTCACTTATGGAAGAACTTGAAATAAAAGGCCGAATAGCCAGGGAAGCAAGCTATTATTTGTCAGGTTTAACAGCCCATAAAAAAAATGAAGCCCTGAGAAAAGTTTCGGAAAGTCTTGTCAGGAATAAAAAAATCATTATTGAAGCGAATGAACAGGATATGCATCATGCCAGGAGTGGAGGTTTGACAGGAGCTATTCTTGATCGTCTATTCCTGAACGAAAAACGTATTCATACAATGTCTGAAGGCCTTATGCAGATATCGTTGCTGGATGATCCGGTAGGAGAAGTCATCATGATGAAGAAAAGGCCAAACGGTCTGCTGGTGGGACAAAAGCGCGTACCACTGGGGGTTATAGGGATAATATATGAATCGCGGCCGAACGTGACAGCGGATGTGCTCGGATTATGTCTGAAAACAGGGAATGCGGCTATATTGAGAGGAGGAAAAGAGGCCTTCAGGACCAATCAGGCCATTACCAGAATCATTCAGGATGAATTGAAGTCCATTGAATTCCCGGAAGGGACACTTCAACTGGTTGAAAACACTTCCCGTGAAAGTGCCATGGCTATGATGAAGCTGAACAAGTATATTGATGTCCTTATACCAAGAGGGGGAGCAGGGCTGATCAGTACTGTTGTGCAAAACAGTACTGTTCCTGTTATTGAGACGGGTGTTGGGAATTGTCATGTTTATATCGATGAATTTGCTGATCCTGAGAAAGCAGTGTCCATTACAGTAAATGCAAAGACCCAGAGACCGGGTGTCTGCAATGCGGCAGAAACTGTGCTTATTCATTCGAAAATGACTGATAAAGTCCTTCGGTTGCTTGGCGATAAACTTATTCAACACGGCGTTGAAGTAAGGGGGGATCAAAAGGTAAGAAAAATAATCCCCGAGGCAGTTCCGCTGACAGAGGAAGACTGGTCAACTGAATATCTTGATCTGATCATAGCTGCCGGTGTGGTAGATTCGCTTAATGATGCCATTGACCATATAAACCATTATGGATCGGGACATTCTGAATGTATTATTACGGAAAACTATACACATGCACAGGAGTTTCTCGAAAGAGTGAATGCAGCAGCAGTTTATGTCAATGCCTCGACACGGTTTACCGATGGCTATGAATTCGGATTCGGCGCCGAGATAGGTATCAGCACCCAGAAACTTCATGCAAGAGGTCCGATGGGATTAAAGGAATTAACGACTACCAAATATATTATTTATGGGAACGGTCAGGTGAGAGAGTAGAGAATAATTGTTATAACGTGTTGTGAGATTGAATCGAAGATATTGATAATTAGGAAATTGTAGAGCCGCGTCGCGGCTCTACAAAAAAATCTATAATTCAATCACTTAGTTATTTCAATTGTACAACGTGTTATTATAGTTAGTATTTATCAATTCCTATATTGTTCAATCAATTCCATAAACTGGTCAAAAAGAAACTCGGTATCTGTTGGTCCGCCCGATGCTTCAGGGTGGAACTGTGTGGAGAAGAAAGGTTTGGTTCTATGTTTCATCCCTTCATTGGTTTGATCATTCAGGTTAATAAAATAGGGTTCCCACCCTTCCTGTAAGCTGTCATTGTTAATCGCATATCCATGATTCTGTGAAGTAATGTACGCCTTATTTGTGTTTACATGCAGAACAGGTTGATTATGACTGCGATGACCGTATTTAAGCTTATATGTATCAGCTCCGGATGCCAGTGCCATTAGCTGGTTACCCAGACAGATACCCATAATGGGGATATCCTGTTTAAAGGCTTCCCTGAGATGATTAATGGTAGTGATGCATTGTTTGGGATCTCCGGGACCATTCGAAATAAACAATCCATCATATTCTTCATCAAGGAAATTATAATCCCAGGGAACACGGATTACATTTATATCTCTTTGTAAGAGATCCCTGATAATATTGTATTTCACACCACAATCAATCAAAATGACCCTGTATTTACCATTCCCGTAAGTCTCTTTTTGTTTAATACTAACCTGAGCAACAAGGTTTTCTTTATTAGGATCATATAATTTCACATCTTCATCTTTATAAATGATTTTGCCCAACATGGTTCCCTTTTCCCGGAGGATTTTCGTGACATGCCGGGTATCAATACCGAATATACCGGGGATCCCGTTGGTTTTTAACCAATCACCGAGATTCCTGTTTGCATTCCAGTGACTGTATTCAACTGAATAATCTGAAACAATCAGTCCTGAGATATGCAGACGATCCGACTCAAAATATTTCATTATATTTTGGTCTTTAACATCGTCTGGCACACCATAATTTCCAATAAGTGGATATGTAAGAACAAGTATTTGTCCCTGGTAAGATGGATCTGTCAGGCTTTCAGGATACCCGGTCATCGCTGTATTGAAAACCACCTCACCGGATAGGGATTTTTCAAAACCAAATGAAAAACCATGAAACTCAGACCCGTCCTCAAGCACAAGCTTTATATCATTCCGGAGATTCATCTGGGATCAAAGGATATCATTTATCTGTCAGGAGAGAATTGATGATCTCTTCTGCCTGCTCGGGAGCAATCTTTTTTGCTACGATCTTTTTATCTTTATCCAAGACAAACAGGCTTGGTGTTGTGTTTATATCATAAATCTTTTTGAATTCGAAGTCATAAGGATTCCAGCAATTGATCCAATCGTACAGTCCGTGTTCGTTGATGAAATTGATCCATTTGACCTTTCCTTCTTCACCACCAAGCATATTTACGGCAAGCACTTCTACATTTTTATCTTTCAGCCGGTTATAGACATCATAAAGTGCGGGTGTAGCTGTATTACAATGACCACAATCTGTTTCCCAGAAGTAAAGGATAATAAAAGAAGCCTGAATATCATAAAGGTTAAAGAAATTACCGACATATGGATTTTTCTTCAGTTCTTCATTATCAGCGGCAGCTAAAAAGTGATCAGTGGATATCCTGACAAGCTGAAAATCGGCAGCTTTATTTCCAATGAGTGTGGGTTTGGATTTTTCGACACGTTCCTTAAGTTTTTCAATGAATTCAGGATCGCTCCAATGGGCTTCCGGTATATAATAATTTTCTGCAATATGTATATATACCGCATCCATACCCATGATCTTGCTTTGAGCGAAATGATTGAACAGAGTAATAAGCATATACCGGAAAAGTTGGGGGTCTGTCCTGGATTTCTCTATGAGCATGTCAATTTCACATATCAATGAATCAGGCATCTGGTAAGCCACACGATCAATATATGTCATGATCTTCTTCTCATAAAAAGGAGTACGAAGGAGCCGTACATCGGATATATCAAAATTGTCGAAGTAATGTGCTTTGTAATATTTATATTGAAAAGAGGGATCAAAAATATTGCCGTTTTCATCTCTGGGAGGATCAGGGACTTTTACTTCCTGAAGGGAAAGAAGGAATTTGCCGAAAAAAGTACCCTCATATTCTTTAATAAGCCCGTTAATATGATCCATCACTTTCTCATTCAACTGGTTAAGTTCTTCTTTAGTCCTGGAAGCTGCGATGGAATCTGATTCCTGTGATTTTAACTTTTCCTGCAGTTGTTTTGCCTTATTTGATTGTTCCCTAAGGTATCGCTGATACGCATAAAATGCTGAATTTTCTTCTGATCCTTTTATTACAATATGATTGACAAAATCCAATGTGTCATTTTCAATATAAAATTCCTGGTCATTACTGATCAGCAGGTCGAAAAAACTATCGTTTGGAAGATAAACCAGGTACATACCCTGCGGAAGAGATGTATCACCCATGAATACTCCTTCACCATGCTGATTCAGGATCGCAGTGTCTTTGGGGATAAATGAAGCATTGAACCTGTGGCCAATCACGATCGTATCGTTTGGAAAGTCTTTCAACCTGATTTCAATTTTATAACCATCTGCCTGGATAAGTAGCATGGATAAAAACAAACTGCCAATAAATAAAACTAATCTTTTCATAAAACAGGGTTATTGATTCAAACTGCAAAGATAAACAATAATATTTCAGGTTCTGAAAAGTGGAATTACTCCTGTTGTATTGATTCTGCAAGGACAAATGATACATTAAAGATAAAGTCTCCCAAGCGTTCACTGAAGGTTACAATATCATTATAGATTACACCGGCCTGGTATTTGTAATCGCGGGTTTCGCTATTCTCAAAGTACTCTTGCTTCAGTTTGTTTCTCAGATCATTAATTTTTTCTTCTATATCAATTGCCTGATTCATATTAGCATATTTAATATCATCTTCCAGGTTTTCAAGCATTATTTCAAAGGCTGCATCAAGAAGATCAAACATTTTATTGAGATTATCCCTGAGATCCTGAGAGAACCATATTTTATCATCTTTTTTACGTTGGATTGCTTTGGCAATCTTAAAACATGAATCGCCTATGCTTTCTATTTCACCGATCATTTTCAGCATAGCCCTGATTCTCAGTGAAACGGGTTTGCTCAATTCTCCTTCCGACAATTTGGTGAGATAAGATGCAATTTCATTTTCCATCTGTTCGATGATCATTTTATGGTTATGGATTTTTTCCAGTGATTGTTTGTAACTCTCCTGGTTCATTTCACCGAACAGAGCTCTCACCATCCTGAAAATTTTATGTGCCCTTCCTGCATATATGGCTACCTCTTTTCTGGCCTGAAGTATTGAAAGTTCTGACAAAGAGAGCAAACCGGTTCTTAAATATTTTAACCTGAAAGGTTCCTTTGTTTCTTTTTTAGCAGGCAAAAGCCATGCCGTGATTTTTTCCAGTTGAGGGATAAATCCAACGAGGACAAGTGTGTTGATCAGGTTAAATGCTGTATGGAATATGGATAGTGCCACAGGTATGGAAGCAGAATCAGTATAGGGTGATGGTTTTCCGGCATGAATGAGGATCAGATCAATAATCATAAGAAATAGTTTCAGAAGGAGAAGCCCCCAGATACTGCCGATCAGGTTAAAAAGAAAATGTGAAAGTGCAGATCTTTTCCCGCTGGTATTGGCAACCAGTGCGGCAAGATTTGCTGTAATGGTTGTCCCGATATTTTCTCCCAATACCATAGCGGCTGCTAGTTCAAAACCAATCCATCCTTTATAACACATCACAAAGGTAAGAACCATTGCTGCGCTGGATGACTGGATTATTACAGTAATAGCCAGACCGACAAAAAGAAAAATCAGTGGTCCCAG
>CAZGOR010000007.1:26806-29527 GCA_964527875.1 uncultured Bacteroides sp.
TCCCTTATCAGAAAAGTTTGTAACAAATTTTAATAACTCCGGTTGGGTACTGATATCAGGGAAAGTTGTTTTCAGGAAATTAAGCCCTATGAATATCAGGGCAAATCCGATCATAAATTCCCCCCAGCTCTTTCTGAGGTAATGAGATGAAAAAATGAGCGGCAGTCCGATACCTATTAATGGAAGAGCAAAAGTGCCTATATTCAGGTTAAAACCAAGAAGTGAAATGAGCCAGGCAGTAATTGTGGTTCCTATGTTGGCACCCATGATCAATCCGATTGCTGCAAGTAATGAAAGTAATCCTGCATTAACGAGACTTACGATCATGACAGTGGTTGCGGAGGAAGACTGTATAGATGCTGTAATAAGAAATCCTGTTGTAATACTGCGTAACCTGTTAAAGGTTACCGTGGCCAGGATTTTCCTCATCCCTGTTCCGGCAACCTTCTGAATAGCCTCACTCATCACTTTCATTCCAAAGAGAAAAAGCCCCAGAGATCCAATAAGGGTTAGTATGTTAATGACATGATTCAATCTGTTCAGTTTATTAAAAAACCTGGTTTTGTAAAATTAGTGTTTTAAATCAACAAAATATTGAGGTGATTAACGTGTTGTGTTATTGAAAAGAATTAAGTAATTGATTCATATTTTTTTTGCAGAGCCGACATCCCGGGACCTCGGGCGAACGGCTCTATAAATTCATTATTTTCAATATCATCAATTCAATAGTGAAACACGTTAAGGATTAATAATTTGTAAAGAGATATAATTATCGTAATTTTAAGTAGATTAACCTGAATTCTATATCAAAATATTGTGAGAATTGCCAAATTAAAATAATCTCAGTTCGACATAAGGATGAGTTTTTAAGTCTAAGAATCAATAAGTTGTCACAAAATATATTGAACATTGATTTAAATATTATTTTTGATCCATGCCCCATGCTCCATGCACTATGCTAATAATATCAATAAGTTATAAAAAAACATATATCGAGATCGAGTTAAAATAGTAATGTAATCAATAATATTCAGTAAAAAGATGGTTAACTTCAAAAAAGCTCAGGATATTATTAATCATGAAATATCAGTAATTGAATTTATCCGGGAGCCAAAGGAATTATATGATCCGGTGAATTATGTCCTTTCGATTGGTGGTAAAAGGATAAGACCCGCTCTTGTCATTATGGCCTGCAGTCTGTTTTCAGAACAGATCACACATGCTGTCAAACCTGCCCTCGCATTAGAGATATTTCACAATTTCACCCTATTGCATGATGATATGATGGATAACTCGGTCTTGAGACGCAATAAACCTACTGTGCATGAGAAGTGGAACCGCAATATTGCTATCCTTTCCGGAGATGTTATGTCGATCATAGCTTATAAATATCTGTCAGATTGTCCATCCGGAATGCTTCCATCTATACTTGAGCTGTTTACTGAAACTGCTCTTCAGGTCTGTGAAGGGCAACAGTATGATCTGAATTTCGAAACCAGAAATGATATAAGCGTTAATGATTACTTAAAGATGATAGAACTGAAAACAGCAGTATTGATTGCTGCAAGCCTGAAGATGGGAGCCATACTGGGGGGAGCATCTCTGGCAGATGCAGATCTTCTTTATGAATTTGGAAAGAATCTTGGTATCGTTTTCCAGTTAGGGGATGATATGCTGGATGTGTATGGCAGTACTGATAAATTTGGAAAAAAAATCGGTATGGATATCATAGCTAATAAAAAAACATTTCTGATACTGAAAGCAATTGAAGTGGCTGATAATGAAACAAGGAATCAACTTACTGAACTTATGTCTTCCAATGATTTTGATCCGGAAGAAAAGATAAGCAGGGTAATGAATATATTCAATCAACTGGGAATAAAAGAGATCACACAGGAAAAATCTGGGGAATATTATGATCATGCACTTAAAACGCTGGATATGGTATCAGTTGATCATGAAAGTAAGAGCACATTAAAAGAATTTGCTAAAATGCTCATTGAACGTGAACATTAATCATTGCTGCTGCATTTTTGGCTGAATATATCTCTGATAGTAAATTGTAAAAAATTCATCAGCACGTTCGAACAATTCAGTCTCTTCCGCATCTTTCGTGATTCGCACATAATCTTGTGCAATCTGAAGGGAAAGCCTTGTTTCATAATCGATACTTTGTCTCAGTTCCTGTTCCAGGGAAAAATAATAGACAAGCTCCTCATTGATGATGTTAAGGTGTTTATTTACGATTTCATTAGCTTTATCATTTTGACCACAATTGTAGTAAGTTTCGGCTATAGGAGGGACAAAAATATCATAAGGCAATTTTTCGTGGGGCATCAATTCCATACATTTATCAAGCACCTTTATTGCTGAATCCTTTTTATGTTCTTTCAGTAATTCACGGGCCAGGAGAGTAAAGTTATTTCTGAGTTTGATAACCGAGAGGGTACGGATATTATAATAGTCCAGGTATACATCCGGTTCATTCATCCGGCCATACCTGAACTTATTCATGAGATTATCGTACAGGATATCCGTATCTATCCGGCCGTAGGTAAGAAAATTCCGGCCGGTTGTTTTGATCGGTACAAGGCGGTATGCATAGCCTTCATTCTGAAAATAATCTTCCAGGTTGAGTGCCCCTTCATTACCTCCTGAAACGAAATAAACAGGTCTTTCCCATTGATTGGTTGCAAGGATATCAAACTGCATCATTTCGCT